>QILU01000138.1 GCA_003233475.1 Ahrensia sp. | reverse complement strand
CTGGACGCTGCTAAAGATCAGGGTTCTGTACTTGCCTATGGTAGTTTCCTTACAGCTATCGTGAACTTCATAATTATAGCATTCATCATTTTTATGCTGGTTCGTTATGTGAACAAAATCAAAGCCGACATGGAAGAGCCTGCTGCAGATGAAGCACCTGCGACTCCTGCAGCTGACATTGTATTGCTCACAGAAATTCGTGACGCATTGAAAAAGTAACCCTTTCTGCCCGTCTGCAATAGACCGGGAAAGATGATTGAGATTGGAGAACCCCGGGGCGAATTCCCCGGGTTTTTTTGTTATGATTACTCTTGCAGATGGAATAATATCATCGGGGAGCGAATATTTATCACTGTCCAACACTCGTGTATTATGATTCAGCCTGCTATATTATAATCTGCATGCTTGCGAGCAGCTGACGCAGTAATTTGCGGGGAGGAAGTTCTGGGAATGAAGAGTCTTGAAAACGCGAAATCACAGTTTCGCCGAATCCTGTTTTTACTCATCGGTTTTTCATTTGTCGTGAACATGCTGATGCTCACGATGCCCCTCTATATGTTGCAGATTTACGACCGTATTTTACCATCTCAGAGCATGGACACTCTGACATTCCTTTCAATAATTGCGGGTGGAGCTTTGGTGGTATTGGGGCTTCTTGAAGCAGTTAGAGCTGTTCTGGCCAGCCGGGCAGCGGCTCGTATGGAGGCTATACTGGGGGCGGACGCGCTGCGCGTTTCCATGCTGAAAAGCAGATTAAGCGAAGCCAATATTCAGCCCATGCGCGATTTGGCAAATATTCGCAGCTTTGTATCATCACGAATGGTTTTCGCCCTGTTGGATATTCCTTTTGCGCCGATTTTCATCGGAATTCTTTACATTATTCACCCCACTCTATTTTGGCTGACCCTGGCAGGAACAGTGGTTCTGTTTTTGATTGCCATCCTCAATCAAAAGGTCACCGAGGAGCCCTCCGTAAGCGCGGCGACCCACCAGGTGAACGCAATGATGATCGCCCAGTCCATGTCCCGCAATGCCCATGCCCTTCGTGCCATGGGCATGGGGGATGACGCCATCGCGCTTTGGGGGGCAAACAATTCTCTTTCGCTAAATGCGCAGGGGAATGTTGATACCCGAAACGCCATTTTGTCCGGTCTGTCCCGAACCATTCGGATGGGCCTGCAAATCGCGATTCTTGGGGTGGGCGCTTTGCTCGTATTGAGGAATGAAATGACCCCGGGAATGATATTTGCGTCTTCAATTATTGCCGGTCGCGGGCTTCAACCCATTGATCAGGTTATTGGCGGCTGGCGACAATTTGCGACCACCTGGCGTTCCTGGAAGAACTTGAAAAGAGTGCTGGTGGAAGTTGGGGATGAGGGTGAAAAGACAGCCATGGATGCGCCCAAAGGAGAGATTTCCGTGGATGCGGCCTTGGTGCTTGCAGCGGGGGGAGTATCCACTCCTCCGATTATTAACCGGATTTCCTTTGCTATCGACCCGGGGGATGTTTTGGGTATTATCGGGCCATCCGGTTCGGGAAAATCAACCCTGGCGCGCCTGCTGGTCGGCGCCCAACAACCCCAGGCGGGAGTGATAAGAATTGATGGAACCGATATTCAAAATTGGGATACCGCTGAATTGGGCCAACATATCGGATATCTCGGTCAGGAGATGGAACTGCTGCCCGGAACTGTGACCCAGAATATTGCCCGCCTTGCTCCCAAACCTGATGGTCGTGCGGTATTGGAAGCCTCCCAAAAGGCTCAAGTGCATCAGTTGATTCAAGGCCTGCCCCAGGGCTATGACACTGTTATTGGCCCCGGTGGAATGGGCCTGTCCGGCGGACAGCGTCAGCGGATAGGTCTGGCACGGGCTTTTTATGGTAATCCTCAAATTATGATATTGGATGAACCCAACGCAAATTTGGATGAGGTTGGTGAATTGGCCCTGCACCGCGCCATGCTTTCGGCGCGCGAAAGCGGAATTACAATAATAATTATTACCCAGCGCAAGCCGGTCTTAAATGGCGTCGATAAGATATTACGCATGCACCAGGGCAATGTGGATTTTTTTGGCACCCGCCAGGAATTCGTCAAGGCATTGCAAGACCGGAAGGCCAAACAGAAGGACAATTCGCAATCGTCAAATTCCGACGATCCCGGTTCAGAAGCACCAGATATTGCGCAGGCTCAACTCCCATCGTCGGAGCGAAATTCGTCATCAAACCAATCGAGTCAAACGGCCTATTCACCAGCCGCATTTGCCCCCACTCAATCCAAAGTCAACAAGACCATACGTGGTAAATCGAAACCGCAACGGAAGAAGAATTAGTCATGTCAAATTCGCTTGGTAAGATTGCTACAACGAAAATTCCGGCTTCCCAGGCCATTCCTGGAAATGCCGAACACGCCAAAATTATTCAACGCACCAATCTTGATTCCGGAGAAGGTGGGCTTGATTCCGGGGATGGTGGAAATTCGGCGCACAATTGGGCGCAAAACGTCCGTACCGGTGTTCAGGGTCCAGCCCTGATTGGCCTCACCGTGCTCGGTTTGTTTGCCCTGATATTTGGATTTTGGGCGGCCAGCGCCCCGCTTTCCGGTGCAGCCATTGCCCCCGGGGTAATTACCGCCAGTGGTCAAAATTTGCGTATTCAGCATTTAGAAGGTGGAATTATTGAACAAATTCTCGTGGCAGAAGGGGATAGGGTGTCAAAGAACCAGCCGCTATTAACCCTGGACCCAACCGATGCAAAGGCAACACGCGATCGTTTAACCAAATCTCTGATCGCCCTGAATGCCCGTGATGAAAGATTGCAGGCCGAACGCGATGGGGTGCCAATGGCCTTTAGTCCCCAGTTGGTAACCGCCGCCCGGGGCTGATCTGGAACAACAACAACGGGAGTTTGACAAGCGCAGCCAGCGTTACCGCACGGATGCGAAAATTGTTGATCAGCAGGTTGCGGCGATGAACGAGCAAATCGGCGGATTTAACGCCCAGATGGAATCCATCCGCAAGCAAATGGTCGACCTTAATCAGGAAATTAAAGTGAAGGAAACGCTTGTTAAGCGCAAACTGGCTCCCGTATCAACGCTGCTTCGCCTGCGCCGCAGTCGTTCTGAATTGGAAGGCCGGTTGGGTGAGTTTACAGCCAGGATCGGGCAGGCCAAGTCTTCAATTGCCCGCGCCAGTGAAGAGAAATTGCGCCTTCTTGTGCAGCGTGAAGAAACTGCCGTTACCCAACTGAATGATGGTCGAACCCGCGCGGTCGAATTACAGGAATTAATTCGCAGTGCTGAAAACGTGCTTAAGCGCATAGTGGTGCGCGCGCCCGCCGAGGGTGTGGTGATCAATATTACCAAGAACACCCCGGGCAGTGTAGTGCGCCAGGGCGAAGATCTGATTGTACTTTTACCAACAGGGGGCGAACTGATTGTCGAAGCCCGACTAAGCCTGCAGGATATTGATCTGATTTCAGTCGGGCAGACAGCAAGCTTGCGCTTTTCTGCGCTTAACGCACGTACCACCCCGGAAGTTCCGGGCGTTGTTACTTACATTTCCGCTGACCGTCAGATTGATTCGGTTACCAACGAGTCATTCTATACCGCCAGATTGAAAATCGCGGAAGTATTACCAGCCAGCATTAAGCGCTCGCAGATATTTCCAGGCATGCCGGTAGAGACCTATATTCAAACCGGTGACCGGACTTTTCTTGAATATATGCTAAAGCCGCTAACGGATTCGTTTAACCGTGCCTTTCGCGAGGAATAGAACCTTGCGGGTATATTATTTTGAAGTCGCCCTGAACACCCCATCCCATTCTTTCGGCACTCCGTTGTTTCTCAAATCAGCAAATCGCTCACCATAGATGGCATAGACTTTTAACAGTGAGCCATTGCCCAGTTTTTCGGCCAATCGCCCGGCCCGTGCCATATGGGCGATCCCGCTTTCCACATCCCCAAGCTTATAGGCGTCAAGCATCTCTCCATGGGTTTTAGCCAGGTTTTTGAATTTTGCGCTGTTGAGAACAGTTTCATCGCCCATAAGTGTGTGGATGGTGAGAGGTTGTTCGCGTCCCACCACACTGACCCGGTCAATTTCCAGCACTGCAAATCCGGTTGTACCTTCAAGGGTTTCATCGGTGACGAGATTGTCCAACCCGTATTGTTTGGTCAGCCCTTCCACCCGCGACGACACATTGACTGTGTCTCCAATGGCGGAATAGTTGAACCGCTGGGTGGAGCCAAGGTTGCCAACGCAACAGGCCCCGGTGTTCAATCCAATTCCGATGGCAATTTGCCGATTGTTGTTTGCGTTTAGAGTGCTCAGCGCCTCGCGCATTTCAAGCAGGCTTTCGCAGGCTCTTTGTCGGTGGTCATCTTGATCTATTGGCGCATTCCAAAACGCCATAATCGCATCCCCCATATATTTATCAATTGTTGCCCCTTGTTCCAGTAGGGTTGTTGTCATCGGGGTGAGGAAATTGTTGAGAAGATCGGTGAGTTCCACCGGATCCAACCCCTCGGAAAGGGAAGTAAATCCACGAATGTCGCAAAACAGAACCGTAAGCTCTTTTTCTTCACCTCCCAGTGTCAGTGCTTCCGGGTTGTCCGCCAGCTTATCCACCATAGCCGGAGAGAGGTAGTGGCTGAACGCCTCGCGCACAAATCGCCCTTCTTTTTCTGTGAGTAACAGATCCGCCGCCACGCCAGCGGCATAGGCTGCAAGAATTGACAGGACAGGAATGACCGGACTGAGCAGGAGAAACTGTTGGGAAAATGCGTACCAGAACCCCCCGATAACGATTGCCGACAAACCAAAAGCAGACAGCGCATCCCCGACAGCATTAAATATGGGCAGCAGAATAAGCAATGTAATAACCGCTATGATGGCGACACCCAGCTCAACCCCCAAAGCAAAATTCGGCCGGGTAAGATAAACCCCGGCATTGATCTGATCAAGGATATCGGCGTGAATAGACACCCCTGCCACAACCGGTTCAAGCGGCGTGGCCCGCAGGTCCAGCAACCCCGCAGCTGATGTTCCAATTAAGACGATGTGGTTGGATATTTGGGCTGCCAATTCCTGTTCACTCAAATTGTCTTCCTCCGGATATAGCAATGATTTTGCCGACACGGTTGGTTTTTGATTTGATAGGGAATGATATATGTTGAGAGCGCCATTTTCATCGGTGGGAATTTCCAGCCCTCCCACCTGTACTGATACAACAGATTGAATACCCCCGCTCAGCTCACCGCTGGCATCAGAAAATTTTATTTTGTACGAACCCGCCCCTTGCAGAACCCGGAAGGTTTCCATCGTAAGAGCGGGATAATAGTAATCGTTCGCCCCTTGCAGAAGAACGATTTTACGAACCACCGAATCCCCTTCTTCCGCTGTATCGAATTGAAAATTTCCAATGCCTTTTGCGGTATTTTCAAGAATACTAAGATTGCTGATTGCTTTCATTCCCGCGCGCATGAGATGGGGCGGAGGCGTTCCGCCAAATCCGGTACCGACTTTCGGGGGGGGCGGAGTTTCCAATCCGTTTTGAGACAGAATCATCCCGGCAATTACAGTGTTGCGTGAGAAGGCCTCGGCTAATACCTTATCATTGTCCAACATATCCATTTTTTCAGGCAGGTTAAATTGAACGCCGGCTTTGGATAACTCTTCAAGAGCTTTTAACGGCGAAGTGCGATCGGCCTCCGCAAACACGATATCAAAGACAATCGCCGCGGCACCCATTTCCCCCAGCTTGTCGGTTATTTCCGCAATGATTGTTCGCGGCCAGGGCCATTGGCCAATCCTTTTCAACGAAGCCTCATCAATATCCACTATCGTGATATCTGAGCCCGCCCATTCCCGGGGTTTGATCTGCTGGTAGCGGTCGAATACCTGGGTGTTGAATCCTGCCAGTCCGCCGCTGCCGGTAAATGCCAGAATCCAGACAATTGCCGCCGCTAACAGCCCGAATATCCAAATGACAGTAATTTTGTTTTGCAGTATCCGCATGGTTGAATTAAAGCCAGTTAACCGAGAATCTTAAAGTGTGATTCATTACACATAATCGTCAAGTGTATAGATTGACAGACAATAGAATAGTAGGCATGACATTACCCAAGGGGCAGGTGAGGAATTTCAATGGCGCTATCGTATTGCCCAAATATACCTTTTTGCCGGGCTGCTATTCTCGGACTTTCATTGTTTGTGGGAGGGCTTGGGGCTGTTGCGCCAGCAAATTCTGCTGAGCATATTACCTTTGAAGATATTCTGGCCGCGCCGAATGATCTCCAACTCAATCTTGATTACGCCCGTCAGGAAGTGAAGAGCGGACGCTTACAACAAGCTGCCGCTGCACTGGAACGTCTGTTGTTAATCAGGCCCAATTGGGATTCAATTCGTCTTTTTTATGGGGTTGTTCTTTATCGGTTGGACGATTTAAGCGGTGCCATTCGAGAATTGTCTGTGCTTGAAGGGCGCAATCTCAGCTCCGGACAGGAACAGGATAGGGTTAAGTATCTGGCGCTTGCCTCCAAGGGGAATGATCCCATACGCATGACGAGCCGCTACACTTTAGGGGCTCGGATTGACAGCAACCCTGCGCGCCTGCCTGACAATATTCTTGTTGCCGCTGTTCCGGTGGACGACGATGCCGACGGGGCTATTACAGGCTCATCACAATTCAGAATTGAAGCGGATATCGGCGGGGCTGCCGGGAACTATCTGTTTTTCCAAAGCAACGCCTATATCAACGATTACTTCACCGTTGATACGGCCGATTTAATTGCCACCCGAGCCAGGGCAGGGATAGTGCTGCATGGCCCGGACATCACGATCACCCCTTATTTTCTTTATGGGTCATCCTGGTTGCAGTATGAACAATTCCGAAGTCAATATGGCGGGGGAATTGATACATCCCTTTCTTTGTCTTCCCAGGTTGAATTTTCCTTAAATGCCCGTGCCGCCTATGAAGATTACAAGACAACAGATTTCAGCACCGTTGGCGATATGCGGGACGGATGGCGCAAATCCATTGAAGCAGGTTTGAAATACCGGACGACCGACGCGCAAACATTCAGTTTGAAGGGTCGTTTTGCCCGCAAAGATGCAGACTTCGACGGTTTTTCCTATAATGAGAGCAAAGTAACCGCCCGTTCATTGACCTTGTTTGGAGAAGGTCGTTTTTTGTCCTTAAGCGCATCTTATATGCGAACCGAATATGATGAACCGGACAATTTTCTCTCCGCCATCATTACCCGTGAAGATGATGATTATTTTGCCAGGGCTGCAGTCGGCGCCCCATTGGGAACAATTTTCGCCGAAGCGGATTTTAATTTGCCTGATTCTATCAGTGACATAGTGCTCCAACTTGGTGTTTCCTATTCTTCGCAGGATTCTACCATTAATCGTCTTGAGCACAGCAATTGGTCTGGGGATATTCTCTTCACCAAGCGCGTGAGATTTTAAGGAGGAATGGTTCCATGTTAAATTTACAATCATCCTGTTCGTTTCTCCGCCGCTCCATATTGGCCCTTTCGTTGAGTGGAGCAATTGTCTTTGCCCAGAGCGTTGTTGTTTCTGACAACACTGTTGTGGCGGCACCTGTAGTTGGCACCAGCGCGGCTGTTCGCGGCAATGTTTTTGTTTCAACGAAAGGCGCCGAACGCAAGGCGCAGGTGCGCGACGCAATTAAACTGCAAGACAAAATAGTAACGAAGGACGACAGCGCGCTGCAAATCCTCCTGCTTGATCGCTCCACTTTTACCGTGGCTCAGAATTGTGTCATGACTATCGACCGCTTCGTTTATGATCCAGATACCTCTGTCGGGGCGATCAGTGCCAGGGTCGCCAAGGGCGCGTTTCGATTCATGAGCGGGCGAATTGGCAAAGACAATCCGACCAATGCAACGGTTACAACCCCATCCGCCACCATCGGTATTCGCGGCACATTTTTTGAAGGGGTTGTGGGGGAGGACGCTGTTGCTCTTGCTCAGCTTGGCGGGATAGACACGTCTTCAGTCAATCTGGCTGAGGCCAGTATTGTTATATTGCGAGGCCCTGGCCGCAACCGCAACACTTTGGATAACCCGGGCATAATTGAGATTTCAAATTCTGCCGGGTCGATCAGGATAAGCAAACCGGACTACGCGGTTTTTGTTCCCGCCAAGGGTGTCGCGCCTATTGGCCCGTTTCTCGTAACTCAGGAAATGCGCGAATACCTCGATTTCTTCCTGCGCTCAGCCCCCAACGGGCAAGGTGAAAATCCTCTGAATTTCAATACCGATTCCAGCGTAGCCTCCGGCCAGGATTTATTCGAACTTCCTGTTGAATTGACCGATGATTTGAACGAAGAAGTGCAAGACGGCATCACCGATCCGGCTCAGCCACAGGCACAAGATGAAAGGACCGAAGGAGGGTCGGGTGGTTGTGATGGTTCGAGATGCGACCGCGTGTATCCTTTCGATGGCGGTATTGAAGGAGATGGCTGGTACAAGTTCGACAAAGACGCCTACACCAAGCGATCAGCCATATTGGCAAGAAAGCTTCGTGCGCTCATGAACAACAGTCCTGACCCATAGTATTTGTTCGAATTTCTTCGCGGCTCAAGGAAGCATCTTCGACCCGGAATCCCGCACCTTGGGTTGGCGGCGGCAAGGGGCAATTAAATATGGTGCTGTTGAGAGGAATTGAACCTCCGACCTCTTCATTACCAATGAAGTGCTCTACCCCTGAGCTACAACAGCTAATTGGCGGAAACG
>QILU01000081.1 GCA_003233475.1 Ahrensia sp. | reverse complement strand
GATATGCACCCGAATGATGCCTATCACGGGCAATTCAGATAGAAAATTATTGCCAACTATTATAGTATCCGCTCATTCCAGTATTAGCGGCGGAATTCTGGCCAACTGAATAAACCCCAAACGCACAATACCGCGTTTTATTTGCACGCTGATCGAAGACAGTTCCTCATTGCCAAATTTGGTTTTTTTCCCCATTCCAGCAACCGCTTGCCCGATGACGGCGACAACTTGTTGAAACTGCGGATCAACTTTTCCAGCCCACGCGATAAGAGATTCTGTATTGGAAACACCAATGCTGATTTCCCCGCTTAATGTCCCGTCCGGGTGCAATTCCAATGGACCGGAGAGCACAATACGGCCTCCTTCAGCCACTTTTAATTCCCCTGAACGCAAAACCAGATTCACTCCCTCGCGCAACACCTGCTGCAATGGGCGCCGCTGTGACACAAGTTTCGAATACCCGTCTTTCAGCATAACATCGACCGAAAGGCTTGCCTTTGGAACCTGTAGAAATGGCTCAGCCAGAGCAGTTAAATCGGTGGCATTCCCGGCGATATCAAGCGAAGCCTCTTCCCCCGGTGTTGGGCGCAGGTGCAGCCCGCCCTTACCGATTGATAATTTGGCAAGTTTTGTTCGCACATCAAATTTTGAATAATTCAAGGAAACGCGCTCAAAGCCCCCGGAAAAATTAACGTCCGCAAAAAGCCGCATCAGCTCCCAGTTTGCAGTGATCTCACCCCCCCCGGGCCAGGCCTTAAACGGGCCATCCAGCTCTGCAATCAATTCACCTGGTGCATACAAAATAGCCGTGGTGCGAAGCGCACCGCCTTTGAGTTGAAAGGCCTCCCGTGCGTTACCAATACTCACCTGATCACAATTGACCCCAATTCGAAATGGGAAGCCTTTGATTTGACGGTTGTCACATCTGAGATCAATGCCACGATCTTTCATCAAACTTAATGTTTCGCCAATCTTACCATCGGCAAAATTAGCAAAGACAAACCAGCCCCCAAACCAAACGACAAAGAGCATTCCCATAAACAATCCCCATTTTGCCATTCCATGACGAAACATGGATTTGTTTTCGGGTTTGGTCATTGTCATTTCCAAATTTGATAATTTGCGATTCTTGTTTCCAGTTGTTACTTGTTTTTTCTTGCATTGAAACAATCAATGAAACAAATTTTCGCTGCAATCCGATTTCCACATCCTCTTTCAGGCAGATTTATGAGCAACACACCAAATGACGGTTATTTCTGGGTTTTTGGATATGGTTCACTAATGTGGAATCCGGGCTTTGAATATGTTGAAGTGCATAAAGCCACCATGAACGGAGTGCACCGCGCCCCTTGCATTTATTCATGGGTGCATCGGGGAACGAAATCCCGGCCGGGGATAGTGCTTGGGCTGGACCACGGCGGAATTTGTATCGGCAAAGCCTATAAAGTTAAGAACGAAATTTATAATCCCGTACTGGCCTATTTGCGCGAACGGGAACTGATCACCAATGTCTATCTGGAAACCCAAATTGATGCAGTGTTGGATTCCGGCGAAACCATCTCCACCTTGACCTATGTGGTTGATCAAACTCACCCCCAGTATGCGGGAAAGCTGGGCCATCGGGAATTGTTGAAACAGATCAGGGGAGCGGTGGGAAAGTCCGGCCCGAATGAAGAATATTTCCTCAGCACAGCCGAACACTTACGCGAGATCGGAATTCATGATGAATTTATGGAGCGCGTCGCCCACGATTTGCAGAACGATTAATGTGATCATTAATGTGATCCATGCAAATCACCCAATGTTTCCCCATTATCAGACTTTTCCTGGTCCAGTAAATGAACATAAACCACACTGCCATGGGATTTAAGTTCACTGAAGATTTCACCAATCCGCATCAACTCTCCTTGCGAATTTGTCACCGCAAAAAGCGCCTTGTCATAAAGGGAAGCCTGTTCAGGGCTGATGGATGAAAACACATATCTTTTGCCGGAAACCCCTTTCAAATAGACAAACCCCCCAAGGCCGGCTTCCTCAACAACAGAACGGATCATTCGCGGCACCTTTGCCCCAAATGCAGAGCCTGGTTCCCGGCATTCAGCAACGGGTGAACCCCCAAAACCAGGGGCGAAGGGTAAGACGGGCTGATAAGCGCCATGCGGGGTTGTCTGAACGTCCATGCTGTTCTCCTTTGTGTGAGAACATAACTAGAACATATTAACAGAACATTACAAGAACAAAATTACTTTGCTTTCTTGATTTCCAGACGTTGCTCGTGGCGCGCTATGCAGGTTTTTACCTCATCCGAAAGCGGCGGATGTACCCGGTCTTTTGACGCCATCCAGTATAATTCATCACAAGCCTCTTCGATGCGCTTTTCCAGTTCTTTTGAAAACGCTTCACCAGAAAGGCCGGGCATAATTGGTTCCAAAAATTTGGTACGGATAGTTCCGGGGTACCGCAGGAATTTTCGCCGTGGCCAGTTAAGGCCCGAACTCAATGCCACTGGCACAACCGGGCAGTTCAAATCCAGATATAACCGCGTTACCCCATAGCGATAATTGGTTTCTCCCCCCGGTACCATGCGCGTACCCTCTGGAAATATTAAAATCTGGCGCCCGTCTGCCACCCGTTGCTTGGCATGTTTGATCATCCCCCGCATGGCTTTGCCCTTATCTCCGCGACGAATGGGAATGTGATTAAGCTTCGCCACATACCAGCCAAAAAACGGGATTTTCATCAACTCCGATTTCAGCACAAACGCCCCGTCCCGCAACATGGCATTAACGGCTCCGAACTCCCAGATTGATTGGTGCTTACACGCCACAATACAACCATCTTGCGGCAAATGGTGCTGGTCGATTATTTCAACATCTATTCCCGCCAGCACCTTCATCAGCCAGTCGGTACTGTTTGCCCAGCGCTTAGGAACCTTTGTCGCGTTTTCATGGGACAGGAAAAAATACCATGGGGACTGCAAGATCAACTGCAGCAGAATATTGATGTACCAGGAGAAATTAAACGCCAGAGAACGCAGATAGATCATTGAAATTCACGTAAAAAAAGAAGCTCAGGAACTGACTAATGCTTTTTTGCGAAAAATAAAACCGCCCTATTTTCCCATCACGCTGCTACGCCATGCATCCAGTGTCTTGGGCGAAACAAAATTTTTCATCCAGGCCCCCACATATTGCGAATATTCTGAAATCATAAACCGCAATGTTTCGGGGTTTTTCCACCAGCCTTTCTGTTGCAAGGCATCCAGTTTTATCGGGAAAGGTACGAGTTTAATGTCGGGCATTGTGCGCCGGAACTCTAACAGGCTGCGTGGCATATGGTAGGCACTTGTCACCAATATCAAAGATTTATACCCGTTAGCCTCTATCCATTTGCTGGTCTCAAACGCATTGCCTGCAGTGTTTTTTGCCACCGATTCCGTATCAACGCAGCAGTTCGAAACGGCGGTGCTGATGGTATTATTTTTCAAAATTGCCGACAGGGAAACTCCGTGGTGTACGCCGGATATCAACAACCGCTCGGCTTTTTTCTGCTCCAACAATTTAATCGCTTTTACAATTCGCGCTGAGCCCCCGGTTAAAACCACAATCCCTTGGGCCGGTTCCACATCAACCGGCGTTTCAAAACCAATTACTTTGCTTGAAAACTGAAAAAAACCACCAAAAAACAATCCTGCCAATACAAACGAGGCCACCAGAACCAGTTTCATTACAAAACGGAACAATTTGGATACAAGCCGCCCCACACCGGAAACGGTCTTTTTGCCAAGAGAGGTTGATTTTTGCATTGTCATGTCTGTCATGAACACACCGATCACCCAGGGCCGGAAATTGATATTCTGACCGTTTGCGAATAATTGATTCTACTACACTACTATATTTCCTATGTGGCAGCGAGAGGGCAAGTGCCATTAAGGTTATGTAACGGTTACACGCGGGACGAAAAAATCCTGTTCTATTTTATTTTTATTGTGGCCTGGCGTTGCGATCCAATGACCCAACATGGCGAAAAACCGTGTACCGCGAAGTAATGGCGCTCAGCAGTGCAATGAAAAAAACCAACAATCCTGTTCCCACATATCCGCTCAGCCCCACAGAAAACGCACCAAACAACGCTGTAACCTGTTCACCCGCCGGATCCGCAATATTAGCATTCGACCAGTAACCCACCCCAACAAAGCACAAAATTGCCAAAGCACCTCCCACCAGCGCGCCTTTCAAGCCCAACAGTAAAAAATGTTTTTGGAATTGCGCAGCAATAAACGATTGTTCCGCCCCGACAAAATGCAACACTTCTATGACATGCCGATTTCCCGACATGGTGCCCCTCGTGGCAAACACCACCGTCATCACCGTTGCCGCCATCATCATAAGAAAAATCACAACTCCACCAATAATTGTGGTTCGCGCCATGGTGGTCAATCGATCAACCCAAATCCGGTGGTCGTCAAGGCTGGCAGTGGGAACCGCAGCAGAAATCTTTTTCTGAAGCGCCTCCAAATCCGGCGGGTTGTTTTCGTCTATAGTAAGCGTCACCAACCGCGGAACCGGCAGATCATTCAAGTCAAGACCACTGCCAAGCCACGGTTCCAACAACCGTGCAAGTGCCGCTTCGTCCATCACCGTGACGCTTTGAACGCCTGAGGTTCCGCCCGCAAGCTGGCGAACTTTAATAAGCGCCGCCTCCATGTCCTGACCCTCCACCTCACGTACCTGAATGGTCACTTCCCGTGAAATATCATTTTGCCACCCCCGCGCCGTATCATTGACCAACGATACCGCCCCCAAGGTGAGGCTCGCCAGAAACGCCATAATTGCGATTACCAGCATAAGCGACGTCCCGGCGACGGATGTACTCGGCACGATTGAATGGAATTTACGCTTACGGGTGAGCAATTCATTATCCCTATTCTGCTCTTGCATAGCCGGGTCTAAATCTTGCGGCTGCTCATCCGCATAATGGGTGGAAAAACGCTCAGTCATAGACCTGCAACCGCCCATCATTTAACACCAAACGCCTGGCATCATACTGATCCATCAAATTCAGATCATGGGTCGCGATCACGACGGAGGTTCCCGACCGGTTCAGTTCAATAAACAACCGCAACAAGCGCTTCGCCAACGTGGGGTCGAGATTGCCCGTGGGTTCATCTGCCAACAACAATTCAGGCTGGTCGATCAGCGCCCGGGCCACCGCAGCTCTTTGTTGTTCTCCCCCCGACAGCACCGAGGGAAAGGCGTCAATCCGTTCGGTCAACCCCACCCATTTCAGCAAATCAATAACATCACGACGATAACTCGCTTCATCATCACCGCGAACCCGAAGCGGCAGGGCCACATTTTCATATAGAGTGAGGTGATCAAGCAACCTGAAATCCTGAAAGACTATCCCGATGCGCCGCCTGATCGCGGGCAGTTCCTTATGACCCAGGGTCGCCGCATCCTGTCCAAATATACTGATCAACCCACGGGTCGGCTTGAGCGACAAAAACAACAACCGCAACATGCTGGTTTTCCCCGCCCCTGAGGGGCCGGTAAGAAACTGAAACGATCCCGGTTTGATGGAAAACGTCAAATCCTTGAGAATTTCTTCTCCCATTCCATACCGGACACCAACATTATCAAAACGGATCATCTTCAAGCTCAGTAACTAGAGTCTGGTGGGGCAAATTTCATCTAATTCAGGTGTCAGGCCTGTATGGTTAACACTTCTTTAACATGGCGAGCTTTTCACAGCGAATTTTGCAACAAGCCTTGTGCAAATAAGTGAAGCATTAACCATTTATCCGCTAGATTTGAAAGGATTCGTAAACCATACGGTTGCGCCAGTTTATTACCGGATTGAGATCATCAATGACAATAATTTGCCCCGCCTGTGACGCACAGTTTCGTGATCCACCTGCAGATGTTCCAAAATCCCGCCCCCTGCAATGCGGAAAATGCGA
>QILU01000032.1 GCA_003233475.1 Ahrensia sp. | reverse complement strand
TTTCATACAGAAGAAGTGCTTGCGAGATTGCGTGCCCTAATTCGTCGCGCGGCTGGTCATGCAAGTTCAGAAATAGAGATCGGCTCTGTTCGTTTGGATACAAAGCAATCCCGAGTTACAATGGACGGCAATTTGGTCAAACTAACTTCCCATGAATTTCGTCTGATTTCGTACTTAATGCACCACCAAGGTGAGATAATCTCCCGCACGGAGTTGATTGAGCATTTGTATGACCAGGATTTCGACAAAGATTCCAATACAATTGAAGTGTTTGTCGGCAGATTGCGAAAAAAGCTGCACCCTGATGCAATCGAAACAGTACGCGGCTTGGGCTATCGTGCATAAGATTGCCAGGAAAAATCTCTGAAGATGCGTTCCCTTGCCTCACGCCTGCTTTTGGTCATCGCTGCATGGCTTTCCATTGCGCTTTTGGTGACGGGAATACTGCTTTCAACCTTATTTCGTAACAATGCGGAAAATAATTTCCAGGGCCTTCTTTTAGCCCACGCTTATAATTTGATGGGTGCCATTGAGCTGTCGGAAGATGGTAAAATAACAGGCACTCCGAATTTAGGGGATCCCCGTTTTTTGCAACCGCTTTCCGGTTGGTACTGGATGGTTTCCGCTGCAAAAAATCCGGAAGTGGTCATGCTGAACTCCAGATCAATATCGGGTAAAAATATTGCAGTGCCAACCGTGGGTGATAATCCTTTCAATGAGAAATTTCGCAGAACTTATGACGTAACGGATGAGCCGGAACTGCAGGTGCAACGACTTGAAGCACAGTTGTTTTTGGGAGAAAGCGATGTACTTTTTCAGGTAATGGTAGCGGGCAACCGAAACGATCTTGAACAGGCAATTTCAGATTTTAACCGTACAATTCTGATGTTTTTTGGAATATTTGGGGTTGGTACTATTATTGCAACATTTTTTGCAATTCGCTTTGGTTTGAAGCCATTGGAGCAAACAACGTCATCGTTAAACAATATTCGCGAAGGGCGCGCAGAAATGCTTGAGGGGGAATTTCCTGCAGAAATTGAGCCCCTTGCCGACGAGATAAATGCTCTCATCGCAGCCAATAAATCGGTAACTGAAAGAGCACGCGCGCAAGTGGGAAACCTAGCCCACGCACTAAAAACGCCTTTGGCAGTAATTGCAAACGAAGTGCGGAAACCAAATAGTAAAACAGTTGATTTGGTTGGTGAACAGGCGGGCCTGATGCAATCTCAGATCAGCACATACTTAAGTCGCGCGCGAATTGCGGCGCAGCAAGGGGTGATTTCAGTCCGCACGTTGGTTGATCCGGTTTCGACAAAATTTATACGGATCATGGAAAAACTTAATCCAAATATCAAATTTGAATATTCTAACGAATCTCCCAGTCTTGTTTTCCAAGGTGAACAGCAGGATTTGGAAGAAGTATTGGGTAATTTGTTGGAAAACGCCTCACGGTTCGCAAAGTCGAAAGTCAGTTTACAAATTTCAGAGTTGCAAGGTAATCACTCGAGTAAATTCGAAATAGCCATTGAAGATGACGGCCCGGGGATATCATCAAAACATCGAGTTTCTGCAACCAAACGTGGAAGGCGTTTGGATGAATCAAAACCGGGGTCCGGTCTTGGTCTGTCTATCGTCCACGACATTGCTGATGAGTATGGCGGGCGGCTTGAACTTGAAAAAAGTTCAATGGGGGGCTTGAGAGTTGTGGTTTTTCTGCCAAAAACTAATGCAACTTGAGGATTTATCCTTAGCAGTTTCCAAGCAAGGTGTTCATGTCGAATCTAACTAAAATTGCGTATTTAATGCTGCTGAGCATTGGCCTCTCGGCATGTACATCTTTGTCAGGGAAGAATGCGGCCCTCAATCCGCCCTTGAACTCTTTGGAAAATGAAAGAGCTTTGGTATTTCTCATCGAGAAAACAATCGCGAAGCGTCTTACCTCTCAGGAAAGAAAGAATGCGTTTGAAGCAGAATTGAAAGCCCTGGAGTTTGGTAAAACCGGTGATAAAATTAATTGGGCTGGAGATACTGCCGATGTATTCGGGAACGTTACAGCATACCGTCCGTTTCGCGTCGGCAAGTCAAACTGTCGCCGCTTTGACCACATTATTTCAGTGCGAAAACAAAAAACATATAGTAAAGGCACAGCTTGTCTTGTCGGGAATGGCCCTTGGAATTTGATCAATTAGTTGAATATCGCGTATTACCGATTATTCTTTTTATTCTAGTCGCGATCATTTGATAATTCACTGCCTTGCCAGATTCTGTCCGGGCTGTATGTAACCTCTATGATTTTCTGGATTATAACTCTTTTGATGGTTGTGGGCGCGATATTGTCTGTATTGCTCCCGTTGTCGCGTCCGGGCAAAGGTGATCAGCAGGAGACCGATGCCCTGGATGTTTACCGTGAGCAACTCAAAGATCTGGAACAGCAAGATGCAACTTCTCCTGACGGGAAGGAAATACTCGCGGTCGAACGGACCGAAATAGTCCGCCGGGTATTAAAAGAAAGCCGCCGCGCAAAAGCGCCCGCAGCAAGTGGTACGCAACCTCGTTTAGGTAGGGTGTTTACCAGCCTCGCTGCTCTGGTCTTGCTACCTGTTGTGAGCTTGTTGCTTTATTCAGTTCTTGGATCGCCCGGTACTCCTGACTATCCCCTTTCTGCACAACGTTTGGAAAAACTTGAGGATAAGTCTATCGAAGAGATGGTTCGAATTGCTGAGCGGCATTTGAAACAAAATCCTGATGATGCGAAAGGCTGGAATGTTCTGGCGAACGCTTATGGACGTTTGAACAGGCCAGCGGACCGCGCCCAAGCCTTTGAGCAAATCATTCGCATTTCCGGGCCGACGCCCGATCGATTGGCTGAACTTGGTGAAGCGCTAACGGTCGCTGATGGAAACGTCATTTCAGACCGTGCCCGCAAATTGTTTGAAACTGCGTGGGCGCAGGATAAAACCACTCTAAAGGCTTCAGTTTATTTGGCTATGGCGTCGGAACAGGAAGGCCGTTTTGATAAAGCGATTGAGCGCTGGAAGAGCCTTGCCCAACAACGTAAAGACGACCCCCAGTGGCAGGCCATGACTTCGGAACGTCTTACTATGCTTGAAGCCCGTCTCGGTGACGGGAAATTCAAAGGGCCAAGTGCAGAAGATATAAAGGATGCGTCTGAACTGAACGCGAGCGATCAATTGGCCATGATTGAAAGCATGGTGACGCGCCTGTCAGGCAAATTGGAAGAAAATCCCTCGGATTTTACCGGCTGGACCAGGCTGATACGTTCATATTCTGTATTAAATCGGACAAATGATGCAGCAGAAGCTTTGAAAAAGGCGAAATTACAATTTAAGGATACACCAGATTTACTTGAAAAACTCAACAAACTGGCCGTTCAGATGAAAATTCTTGAAAGCCCGCCAACAGGAGAAACGAATTGACCCGTCGTACCAACCGTCTTTTTTGGATTGGAGCGATAGGCTTGGTATTGGCATTCTCTATTGGCCTTTCCATGTTCGCCTTACGATCAGGGATTGCATTCGCCCTGTCCCCCAGCGAGTTGTATGCGGCTGAATTAAAGCCGGGTCAGCGGGTTCGTTTATTTGGGTTGGTTGAAGAGGGAAGTGTCAAAAAAGGCGAAGGCTTAAATGTCCGCTTCGATTTAACCGACAATCAAAGAACCATTTCAGTCGTATTCAGTAAAATATTGCCCGATTTGTTTCGCGAGAAGCAGGGCATAATTACCGAAGGTGTAATGGGGTCCGATGGGGTTTTTCAGGCTGACACCGTATTGGCAAAACACGACGAAAATTATATGCCGGAAGGAATGGCTAAAACACTTAGGGAAAAAGGCGTATGGCAGGGGGATGAATATTGATTGTTGAACTCGGTCATATTGCGCTTATTCTCGCCTTTACTTTGTCTTTGATCCAAAGTGTTGTTCCTGTTTGGGGGGCAGCTAAAAACGATGTCCGCATGATGGCGACTGCTGAGGGCAGCAGTGTTGGCATACTGATTTTTATTGCTATCGCCTTTGGAAGTCTTATGTGGGCTTATGTCACGTCCGATTTTTCTGTGGTGAATGTTTGGCAAAATTCCCATTCAGACATGCCATTAATTTATAAAATTAGTGGCACGTGGGGAAACCATGAAGGCTCCATGTTGTTATGGATCTTAATACTGGCACTTTTTGCTGCTGCGGTTTCCTTCTTCGGGAAAAACCTTCCATTAAAACTAAAGGCAAATGTTCAAGGTGTACAAGCTTGGATGTTGGCCTCTTTTTTACTTTTTATTCTTGCAACCTCCAATCCGTTTGAGCGGCAGGAAGCCGCTATTGAAGGCCAGGATCTTAACCCGATTTTGCAGGATATCGGTTTGGCAATTCATCCTCCCATGTTGTATTTGGGTTATGTGGGGTTCTCAATTATATTTGCCTTTGCAGTTGCGGCACTGATTGAAGGGCGGCTTGATTCTGCCTGGGCCAGATGGGTTCGCCCATGGGCATTGATTGCCTGGCTGTTCCTGACGGCCGGTATCGCCATGGGTTCCTATTGGGCCTATTATGAGTTGGGTTGGGGCGGCTGGTGGTTTTGGGACCCCGTGGAAAATGCCTCTTTTCTTCCCTGGCTTTCGGGGACAGCTCTTTTGCACTCCGCGCTGGTTATGGAAAAACGTGATGCACTGAAAATATGGACTGTGCTCCTGGCTATCCTTACTTTCTCGTTGTCATTGCTTGGAACATTTTTGGTTCGCTCCGGAGTGCTCACTTCAGTTCATGCATTTGCCAGCGATCCATCACGCGGGCTGTTTATTCTGATTATATTATGCGCCTTTGTTGGTGGCTCTTTATTTCTGTTTGTTCTGCGCTCATCCCGTTTGGAAGCTGGAGGGCTGTTTGCCCCGATTTCCCGGGAAGGCGCATTGGTGATAAACAACCTGCTTCTTTCCGCCGCTGCCGCCACAGTTCTCGTTGGAACTCTTTACCCGGTTGTTTATGAATCCATCACGGGCAGTAAGATTTCCGTCGGCGCGCCATTCTTCAATTTAACCTTCGGGCCGTTGATGATACCGTTGCTTATTGCCATTCCTTTTGGGCCGCTTTTATCTTGGAAACGGGGCGATATTGCTGGTGCCATGCAGCGTCTTCTTTTTGCTCTTGGTGCTGCTATATTGACTATCGTGATAGTTGGAGGTTTTGTGCAAAAGGGACAATGGCTGGTACCCCTTGGGATTGGCCTCGCCATGTGGCTTATGGTTGGATCATTCGCTGAATTAGTTCAAAGGGCGGCATTCAGGAAAGTCCCACTTAAAACATCTCTTTTACGATTGGCAGGACTACCCCGTTCTGTCTGGTCTACGGCATTTGCGCATTTTGGAGTTGGTGTGACCCTGCTTGGCATTGTGAGCGTGACCGCATTTGAAACAGAGACAATTGTTATAATGAAAACAAAAGATACCGTTGTCGTTGGCGATTATACGGTTCGCCATGAGGGCTATGTTAGCGAGAATGGCCCTAATTTCACCTCCCGCAGCGTGGTATTATCGGTCCTTAAAGATGGGAAAATTGTGGATGTCGCCCAGCCTGAAAAACGATTTTACCCGGCACGGCAATTGCCCACAAGTGAAGCGGCAATCAGCACATTTGGATTCTCTCAATTGTATATTGTCTTGGGCGATGTTGAAAATGATGGCGCGGTTACTCTGCGCATTTGGTGGAAACCGCTAATAACTTTGATCTGGCTTGGTTCCGTTGTCATGGTGTTAGCTGGGGCCTTTTCTTTTAGTGATAGAAGATTGCGAATTGGTGCTCCGGTGCGACGAAAAAAACGCAAATCGAAAGCAGCCCATGCTCAAACAAGTTAGTAAAATACTTCTGGTGTTGATCGGTTTGAGTGTCACCTCCGTTTGGGGACAAGAGCTGCGATTAGAAGGGGATGCGGAAATTCGGGCCCGTGCGCTTTTCACCGAATTGCGCTGTGTTGTT
>QILU01000012.1 GCA_003233475.1 Ahrensia sp. | reverse complement strand
TGCAGGTGGTATTTCAAGACCCCTTCGCCAGCTTCAACCCACGCCATAAGGTGGAAAAACTGGTGGCTGAACCGCTCTATCTGGAAGGGGCGATGAGTGACATTGAAAAACGTGAGCGGGTGCGCGAAGCACTAAACGAGGTCGGAATTCAAGATGATGCTCTTGATAAATACCCCCACGAATTCTCCGGCGGGCAGCGCCAACGGCTGGCCATTGCCCGCGCCCTGATAACCCGCCCGGCTCTGATCGTTGCGGATGAACCCGTATCAGCCCTCGATGTATCCATCCGAGCACAAGTTCTCGATCTGTTTAGCGAGTTAAGGGAAAGACTAAACCTGACCTATTTATTCATCAGCCATGATCTGGGGGTTGTGCGGGCAATCTGCGATGAAGTGTTTGTTATGGAAAAGGGCAAGATTGTGGAACACGGAACTTCTGATAACGTGTTTGACAACCCTTGGTAAATTCCGCCCCCAATCTTGAGCGTGCAATAACAAATCGGCTAAGAAGGGAGGGAACGGATTCGGGGATACGGGCATGAGTGATGAAATCGACTACCCAAAGGAATACGATAATTCGGGGCGGGTTGAAAATTCCGAGCAACTGATCAGCGGGCACATTTCTGATGCGGCGGCGTATCGCGAAGCGCCGGGACGTATCGCCGACTATGACGTTGAATACGGCTCGGGGCCGCGCAACCGGATGGATATATTCTGGCCCAACACCGAGGCTGGAGAAAAACGCAAAAGCCCGATTGTCATGTTCATTCACGGTGGCTATTGGCATTTGTTGGATCGCACAGCTTTCAGCCATCTGGCTGGAGGCCTGAATTCTGAAGGCATTGCCGTTGCAATTCCCTCTTATACCCTGTGCCCGGATATTGAGATTGACGGAATTATTACGGAAATGCGCCGCGCCTGCCTCATCCTGTTTCACACCTATAAAAAACGGCTCACCGTTGTCGGTCATTCTGCCGGAGGGCATTTGGCAGCTTGTATGATGGCCACCGATTGGGAGGACCTGCACCCCGGGCTGCCCCATGACCTCGTTGCTTCAGGCATGGGAATCTCCGGCCTGTATGATCTCCTCCCCCTGCTGAAAACTCCGGTAAATGACTTTGTGCAAATGGATGAGGAAACAGCAAAAGCGGCCAGCCCGATCCACTGGATGCCAGAAATCTCTCAACGGTTTGAGGCCTGGGTGGGCAGTGAGGAATCCAACGAATACCACCGGCAAAGCCGGGAGATCGCGAACCGCTGGCACATGCTTGGAACTCCGACAAATTGTGTATTGGATGAAGGCACCAACCATTTCAACATTATTTCCGCCTTAACCCACCCGGAAAGCGCCTTGACCAAACGGCTCGTCGAGTTGGTTAAACGACCGAAAAAGAAACTCAAACTGCCGAAACTGAATGAGGACGCCGTAAACGATCAAATGCAGAACTTCGATGAACTTCCCCAAGAAACCACATTTCTGCCACAAGAAGCGATTGACGAGATTGATGCGGCGCTTATCGGCGAACTGTTTCAATCGAACCCCCCTTCGATAACACCACCGCCCGCCCCTGAACAAAAGTCTGCCGCGCCTAAAAAAGTCAGAAAACCGATCAAGCCCAAACCAAAGCGTGCTGTCTTAGAAAGAAAATCAACCGCCAAACCCGAAGATAAATCCAAACCAAAGGCGAAAGTTAAAAGAAAACCAGTCGCGAAAAAGGTTGAAAAAACACAACAATCCCGCGAGCAACCAAAAGCTTCAATTGGAGGCAAGACCCCCCCAATTTAGCGAAGAAGAAACCAGACAGACACGCACAAGGCTAGCAGGCAAAAGCAGCAGCGGAGAAAAAGTCGTAAGCTCCGTTCAATGTCGGCGACATTGGCGATTTCTCGCCCTTCCCCGTTCAAAATTGCGGCCTCAAGAATTCGCTCGCCATACCTGAGCGGGCCACCCAGCGACAGGCCCAATGCTGATGCAAAACTCGCTTCCGGCCAACCGGCATTGGGTGAAAGATGCAAGGGCGCATCCCGAAAAGTTATCTGCCAGACAGTCTTCGCCAGCTTGCCCCCCCGGCCCACAGCAACAGCCAACACAATAATTAACGAACTTAATCGCGCCGCAGGCCAGTTCATCCAATCATCCAAAACGGCAGCCCCTTTGCCGAAATTTTCATATTTAACCGTGCGGTGACCGATCATTGAATCCGCGGTGTTGACAGCTTTATAAAACAATATTCCCGGCAGACCGAAAGCCGCATACCACAACGCCGGCGCCACAACCCCGTCAGAAAAATTCTCAGCCACACTCTCAATCGCTGCCTTCGAAATACCGCTCTCATCCAGTTGGGAAACATCCCGCCCCACCATGAATGAAACCGCTTTGCGCCCCTCTATCACCCCGCCGTTTCGCAGGGCATCAATCACCCGGCGCCCGTGTTCATAAAGGCTTTTTTGGGCAATCAGAACGGCCACAACCACCACTTCAAGTGCCATTCCCAGTTGCCAGGATTGTTTTGAAATAAAGTTCAAAATTTCCCCGGCAGCGCCGCTTATCAAAAGCAGAACGCCCAGTAGGATAAGCCCGGCAATGAACCCCGGTTCATTTCCATCCTTCTCCCCCAAACGATCGAATTTTAGCGCGCTGCGATTGCGATCAAAAAAATCAATGACTTTCCCGAACAACGCAACCGGGTGCGGCAGGCGTTGCCACAGCGATTTTGGATCCCCAATCAGCAGATCCACAATTAGAGCCAAGATTAGAACAGCCATGAACTTATTGAACCCGATTTATCGCTGGCTCAATTTATTCCGGGGAAGGAAAATTCGCCAGAACTTTGTTCAGTCGATTAAACGCCGATTTTGAGCCGGGCAACCCAAACCGCAACCATTCTGGTTTCCCAACGAATGAGCGGGCAAGAATTTTTGCTTCCGCCAGATGCTCCCAAACCTCCCCGGCATTTGCATGTTTGGAGAGCACAAACAGACCCGTCCCACCGACCACCTCATGACCATTGGAGATCAGTATTTCTTCCAACTTCTCCCGCCCTTGGTTCAACTTCTTGCGAGTCTTGCGATACCATCTCTTATCGTTCAAAGCGGCTGTTGCCAAATGCAACGCCGGACCGGAAACTGCCCATGGGCCCAGCATCTCTTCCATCCGCCTTATCAGGATATCCGCGCCCAGAGCCGCACCAAACCGAGCGCCCGGCAGGCCATAAAATTTTCCTAGGGACCGCAAAACCAGCAGACCATCACGCCCGGTCTGATCAGCAACACTTGCATTGGGCGCCACATCTGCAAAACTTTCGTCGACCACCAGCAAGCCACCCTTGGCTCCCAGCCGTCGAGCTAACCCGATAAGCTCCTTTCGATCCAATATTCGCCCGTCCGGATTGTTGGGATTAACCGCGATAACAATTCGCGCTGTGCTTTCGGCACTTTCCAAACCGTCAGTGACAAAGACATCATGCCCCCCCCGCTTCCAGCAAACCCCGTGCTCCTGATAGCTAAAGCCCACAATCGCTACCGGTTGGGGTTTGAACAACATAGGTAGAGTTTGAATATGGCTCTGGGTTCCCGGTGCTAAAGATACCGCAGCGCTCGGGTGTAATTCGTAAGCCGCACGCACCGCATCTGCCGCATTGTTCCATGCTTCCGTATCCGGCAGTGAATTCCACACCGGTTTGGGAATTTCCCTAACGGGATATGAGACGGGGTTAATCCCGGTAGAGAGATCCAGCCATTTTGAGCGCGGCCCGCCAAAACGCTCCACAGCTTCATCCAATCTGCCACCATGCAAAATTTCGTTCATTGTCTCGCCCTTAATTTTTCCCGCAATCGAATCTTTTCAACGCCGGTCAATGATATGCATATACGACCCTGCCACAGTGTTATGCCGCAAACCACAGGCACCCAGGTTTTCCCCACGGGCATCTTCCACTTGAAAAAGTCGATCGCCTTCACCTTCATGCAACGCACTTGTGTAATGAAATTCATGGGCCGTGAGAATTGAACCCTTCGGTGCAAGGGGAAAATCGGTCAGCGTTGTAGCAAGCCGATAACCCAGATGAAACTTGCGCTTCTCAAAGCTTGTTTCAAGGGGCAACAGATTGGCCATATTATGACGAACGCCCTTAGCGTCCACCATCGATTTGCCGAGCACGATATATCCCCCGCACTCTCCATATACAAATGCACCCCGCCCGACAGCCAGGCGTAACCCATCCAGAAACTTCGTATTTCCGGCAAGCCTGCCCCCGTGAAGCTCCGGATAGCCCCCCGGGAGAAATACAAATTCGCAATCATCGGCAGGCGCTTCATTATTAAGCGGGGAAAAAAATGACAGGCTTGCCCCCTGTTCCTGCCATCCGTTCAAAAGATGAGGGTAAAAAAATGCAAACGCCTCATCCCGCGCAATTGCAATTGTTTGAGCGGGCGGGGCCATAACCTGAACTCGATTACCCCTTGGAATGTCGCCGGGAATGTCACAAGTGAGTTGGGTCAGAAAATCCATATCCAGGCTGGTTTCCATCACCTTTGCAGCATGTTCAACAAATTGCTCCAGCGCCCCGTGTTCCCCGGCTTGAACAAGGCCCAGATGACGGGAGGGCAATTCAAGTTTGTTGTCCCGCATCACAACTCCAACGACTGGAATTGAAAGCGGCTTCAACGCCTCGCGCAACATGGCCTCATGGCGGGCGCTGCCCACCTTGTTCAATATGACACCGGCCACATTCACACCGGATCGATAATTTTGAAAACCTGAAACCAAAGCCGCAATTGAATGGGATTGTTTTGCCGCATCCACCACCAGCACCACGGGCAAACTTAAATGTTGAGCAAGATCGGCCGCAGAACCCGTTCCATCCGCCGCACCATCAAACAGCCCCATCATGGCTTCCACAACGAGCATTGAATTATCGTCAGGCGGCGTTGCGAGCGTTTCAATTAATTGCGACCGCATAGCCCATGGATCAAGATTAATGCATGCACTTCCCGCAGCGAAGGTGTGAAATGCGGGGTCAATAAAATCGGGCCCCGCCTTCATCGGCCTCAGCGCTTCGCCACGGTGGCGCAGCGCGCGCAACAACCCAAGTGTGATCGTCGTCTTTCCGCTGCCGGAATGAGGTGCCGCAATTAGTAATCCCCGTGCCATAATTCCGTTCAAGCGCTTTTGGTATCGTGGCGCGTACCAAGCGGGTCGGCCTTTAACTTGCGCCCTTCCAATGCGCCCATCCAGTCCAGCGCTTCGCGCAAGCGAACCACTTCCCCCAGCACCACAATTGCAGGCGGCGCCAATCCAAGGGCCTCCAGATCACCAATATTCCCAAGTGTTGTTTCGTGAACCTGCATATCGTCTGTGGTGGCATTGCAAACAAAGGCGATGGGTTCATCTGCACTTCGGCCCGCAGCCAGCAACCGCGCCGCAATGGGCTTTGCGTGTTTCATCGCCATATACATAACAAGAACCGGAGAGCCCTTGGCGATTGCATCCCAATCCATCCCGTCTGGAACAACGCCTCCGGCATCATGGCCAGTCAGAAAAGTAACGTTTTGGTTGATATCCCGGTGGGTAACAGGAATTCCAGCATAGGCCAAACCACCAATACCCGCAGATATTCCCGGAATAATACGAAAGGGAATACCGTGCTCCACCAGTGTCAACGCCTCTTCACCGCCCCGCCCGAACACAAAGGGGTCTCCCCCCTTCAGTCGGCAAACCCGTTTTCCGGCCTTGGCAAATTCCACCAGTTTCAAAGAAATATCGCGCTGCTTTAGCGAAGGCTTGCCCCCCCGCTTCCCGGCATATTCCAAGTGGGCGTTAGCGGGCGCCATTGCCAAAATGCTTTCATGAACCAGCGCATCATACACCACCACATCAGCCTGGCGCATGGCGTTCACCGCATGCAGGGTGAGCAAGCCCGGATCACCCGGCCCGGCCCCAACCAGCCAAACCCATCCGGGGTCAAAAACTGGCAAATTTTTCAACTGAATATCCATGGGATATTTATGGGGCAACGGAAACAAGAAAACCAGTGCTTTTACGCCCTGCCCATGTCGCCTATAAGCCAATTATGAGTGTTGAGCGAAACCACAAACCTGAAGGCACATTGCGCCGTGGCTGGACCACCGGTGCCTGCGCCACTGCCGCCACCAAAGCCGCACTCACCGCTTTGATTACGGGAGAGTTCCCCGATCCGGTATCCATAAAACTGCCCAAGGGCGAAACCCCGCACTTCCCTTTAAGTATTGAAAGGTTCGATACTAAATCAGCCGCCGTTGGCATTGTTAAAGATGCAGGAGATGACCCCGACGTTACCCACGGGGCAACCATTATCGCCCGCAAGGCATTATCTTCAAAGCCGGTGAAGGGGTGGGCATGGTGACAAAGGCCGGACTGCCCATTTCTGTTGGAGAACCGGCCATCAACCCTATGCCTCGCAAAATGATGACAGAAGTCGTCCAGCAGATATGTGAGGAACAGGGCATTTCCCCCGATGTTGAAATCACCATCAGCGTTCCTGATGGCGAGAACATCGCCAAACAGACCTGGAACCCTCGGCTGGGGATTGTTGGCGGTATTTCCATATTGGGCACGACAGGCATTGTACACCCGTTTTCCTGCTCCGCCTGGATAGCCTCCATCCATCGCGGCATTGATGTGGCACGGGCTGCAAAATTCAACCGGGTCATCGCCGCCACCGGTTCAACTTCTGAAGATGCGGCCCAGAAAATATACAACCTGCCGGAATTTGCCCTGTTGGATATGGGGGACTTCGCCGGTGGAGTGCTGAAATATTTGCGCGCTCACCCGATTCCCAACATTACGATTGCCGGTGGTTTTGCTAAACTCACAAAAATGGCGCAAGGCGCGCTCGATCTTCATTCAGGGCGCTCGCAGATCGATTTTGAGTGGCTGGCCGTTGAAATAAACAAACTAATGCGCGCCACTTACAATAAAAACTTGAATCAACTTGAGAAGCAACAGATTCTAAATGCCAACACTGCGGCAGAAGTTCTTGAAATGACTCAAAAAATGAAACTTGACCTGCCCCAGGCGATTGCAAAAAAAGCTCTTGGAACCGCCCAACACACCTTACGGGATGCCCCGGTGAAAGTGGAAATAATCGCGATTGATCGCCAGGGAAAAGTGCTTGCCCGTGTCGGATAAAATTCTCATCCTCGGCGGCACCAAAGAGGCGACAGCACTTGCAGCGGAACTTGCGGCAAAAGGCCACGATGTCACCACATCACTTGCCGGGCGCACCAAAGAGCCAGACCCCATAGCAGGAAAAACCCGCATTGGCGGCTTTGGCGGCGCGGCAGGACTGGCGAAATGGTTGCACGAAAATGACATCACAAAACTATTCGATCTGACCCACCCCTTCGCCGAGCAAATCAGCCGAAATGCAGTAGACGCAACGAAGATCGCCGGAATTCCGCTAGAAATCCGCCACCGCCCCCCGTGGGAAAAACACGAGAAGGACAATTGGCAGGAAGTCGCAAACCTTGAGGCCGCAACCACCGCCATTCCCAAAGAAGCACGGGTTTTTCTGGCATTAGGCTCGCAACACCTGAAAGCCTTTCAAAACCTCCAGGACGTGCATTTTCTCATTCGCATGGTGGACGAGCCCCCGGCTCCGTTGGCTTTCCCGGATCATTCCCTGATATTAGGAAAGCCTTCTGAAAACTGGCAGGATGAGGCACAACTAATGAAAGACCATGCGCTAAGCCATATAGTATGCCGTAATTCAGGCGGCACCGGCGGCTACGCAAAAATTG
>QILU01000164.1 GCA_003233475.1 Ahrensia sp. | reverse complement strand
TCCATATCCAGATAGTCAATGCCGACCACCCGAATGTCCTCTACGGTTGAGTTCACTTTCGCGACGGAAACCTGGCACCAGCCGCCGGGGGCCGCGCCAAGATCGACAACCCGGCTTCCCGGTTTTAACAACTCATAGCGATCGTCGATTTCCAATAATTTATACGCAGCGCGTGAAGCGTATCCATCGGCCCGGGCGCGTTGCACATAGGGGTCATTCAATTGCCTTTGCAGCCACAAGGTGGACGATATTTTTCGCCCGCGCGCGGTTTTTACCTTGGTGTGCATCATGCGTTCGCTGGCGCTGCGGTTTCCGCCTTTGCCGCGCCCGCCGCTGCCGCTGTGAGTTGTTTTTTTGGCCATCGCGCTTTAGTTCTTTGTTCGTTTATCGGACGCAGGTTTTGCCCGCCGGTGACGAAAACGCCCTGATCGTTTTGGCCGCCTTTGCCAAGCATTGTCGTTGTTCATCATTTCGGTCAGCAGGCCCTCACGTAAACCCCTATCCGCAACCCGCAGACGCGGGCAGGGCCAAAGGTTTTGAATCGCCATGAGAATAGCGCATCCAGCAAGAACCAGATCGGCCCGGTCGTGGCCGATACAGGGGCTCTCCACCCGTTCTTCAAAACTCATATCAACAAGAGCATCGATCATCGCGGTCACATCTGTTGAGCCCATCCAGACCCCGTCCACCTGACGGCGGTCATATTTGGGCAGTTTGAGGTGAATTCCGGCCAGGGTTGTAACCGTACCGGAAGTTCCAAGCAGGTGAATTTCTCCTTGCGAAGATGCTTCCTCCAGGGCTGAACGCCCTTCAAACCCATTCAACAATTCCTCCACCTCATTTACCATTGCTTCAAATACCGGACGGGTGACTTGTTTACCACCGCCATATTTTTCGGACAGGGTAACCACCCCCAGTGGCAGGGACGTCCACGACACCATGGTGCGCGATAAATCGTAATGTTTGCGGCCCCTTAAATCCAACAGGGCGAGTTCGGAGGAACCGCCACCTATGTCGAACAAAACCACCCCTTTCGCCTTTCGATCGACCAGCGAAGCGCATCCGGCGACCGCCAGTTTTGCCTCGGTTTCACGGTCGATAATTTCCAACTTCAACCCGGCTTCTTCCTCCACCCTTTGCAAAAATTCTTCGCCGTTTTGTGCCCGTCTGCAGGCTTCTGTGGCGATTAGTCTGACCCCGCGCACATTGCGACCATTCAGTTTTAGCGCGCAGGACTTCAAGGCTTCAACCGAGCGGTCCATGGCTTTGTCACTCAACCGACCGGTGGCGGCCAGCCCTTCCCCTAATCTGACAATACGCGAGAACGCGTCCACCACTTTGAAACGTCCCGGTTGTTGGGGAACCGCTACAAGCAGGCGACAGTTGTTGGTGCCCAGATCCAGTGCGGCATACGCATCCGCGCGGGGATGAGAATTGCCATTATACTGGCTTCGGTTTTTGCTTTTACGGGTCGCGCCTGAGTTTTGATTGTCAGGTGAAAGTGCGCGCCCATCGCCCTGGCAACTTTGGGTGGCAGGAGCAGCATTGCTCACCTGCCCAGGAGTATCAGGGGCAGGCAAACTGTTGTTTTCATTTTCGGCCTGAATGCGGTTTTCCGATTTGTTATCGCGCGCAGGTCTGCGCACTTGTCGGTTTTTTGAGCGCTTCTGCGAAAGGGAAACCCCCTCTTTTGCAACCGCACCATCAGCATTCTTTCCCGGCCGCTTGGGGGAATCTTCCCCCACAATTGCATCGGACACCGGTATTTCCTTCGCCTGATCAACCGCGATCTATACCGATCATGGGGCAGGCTTTTGTCTCTAGTTGCAAACAGCTTACCAGTTAACCAGTGAACGACAAAGGGAATTTTTGCTGACTTTCAAAGGAATAACCAAGCAAACATCGAAGCTCAATAATTGACCACTGTTCCCTCTTGACCAAAACCCCATGACTGACTACCAAGCCACCACCCGATTGGGGAATAGGTTAACGGTAGACCTACGGACTCTGACTCCGTCAGTCCTGGTTCGAATCCAGGTTCCCCAGCCAAAAAAGGTGATTGCTATTCCCCGTAGGGTATCCAGATATTTTTCACCTGTGAGGCATGGCGCAGGAACTCTTTTCCGGCGCTTTGATTTTCATTAAACCAGTCACGCGATTGCTCGGCACTTACCCAAGTTTGTTTTAGATTGATGATGGAAGCGCGCTCTATGTCAGCCGTGAGGGCATCATCGGAAAAATGCCACAGGGCGTCCACACCCGCATGTTCTGCGAGAGTTTTGCACAAGGGCGCGTGCGCTCCGGTTACGATATTTATCACTCCTGCGGGCAGGTCTGAAGTTTCCAACACCTGATAGAGATCGGTTGCCGCGAGCGGGTGCAATTCAGATGGCAGCGCCACCACTGAATTTCCCAACGCAATTGCCGGTGCCACGAGCGAAATGAACGACAGTAGAGGGGCAGTGTCCGGGCATGAAATACCAATCACCCCGACAGGTTCATTCATGGCCAGTGCCACACCACGGATAGGCACCTGATGAACCGCGCCATCATATTTATCGGCCCATGCCGCATAGGTGAACAGGCGGTCTATGGCGCAATCAACTTCCTTTTTTGCTAACTTTGTGCCGGTCATATCTTGCAGAATTTTTGCAAATTCATCGGCGCGGGCAGAGAGGTTTTCCGCCATGTAATACAACACCTGAGCACGGCCATGGCCAGAATTTTCCGCCCATTTTGACGCGCCCCCGGCGGCTTCCACAGCGTTGCGAATATCCTTGCGGTTGCCTTCACCCACCTGCCCGATCACAGTATTTGAAACCCCAATCACCGGGCGGTCATAGCCACCATCCGGGCGGGATTGTTTGCCACCAATATATAGTTTTCTGGTTCGATCTATGGGAACAGCGGAAGCTGTTGCCGCTTTTTTGGATTTGGTTTTTTTGGCGATCGATAAGGGTGCAAGTTTGCCCAAATATTTGGGTTTGAGATATTCGAACATTCCTTCCCTGCCCCCTTCGCGGCCAAACCCGCTCTCCCGGTAGCCGCCAAACCCTGCCGCCGCATCAAGCAGATTGGAGGAGTTGATCCAAACGATACCGGCCTTGATCTTTGGCGCGATATCGAGGGCAAGATTGACGTTTTCTGTCCAGATACTGGCCGCCAGCCCATAGCGGGTATTGTTGGCCAATTGCACCGCTTCTGCCGGGGTTCTAAATGTCATGGAAACCAGCACAGGGCCAAAAATTTCCCCCTGCACCACTGCCATTGCGGGCTGTGTATCAAGCAAAAGGGTTGGAGGATAATAACAGCCTTGCTTCGGGAGCTGCGTGGATGGCTGATACAGTGTAGCGCCTTCTTTTACGCCCGCTTTGACCAGTTTTGAAATTGTATTCAACTGGGTGGGGTCAATGATGGCTCCCATATCAATGGACTTATCCATGGGGTCGCCGACGCGAAGTTTTTCCATTCGCACTTTAATTTTTCCAGTCAGTTCTTCAGCAATGCTTTCCTGCATCAACAGGCGCGAACCGGCGCAACAAACCTGCCCCTGATTAAACCAAATGCCTTCAACGAGACCTTCCACAGCGCTGTCTAAATCCGCATCATCGAACACGATATAAGGGGATTTTCCACCCAATTCGAGAGTCAGTTTTTTTTCCTGCCCGGCGGTTTGATGGCGAATTTTGCGACCAACTTCGGAGGATCCGGTGAAAGCGACTTTGTCGATTTTTCGGTGTCCGGTTATCAGCGCGCCGGTTTCCCCTTCCCCAGTCACAATGTTTAACACCCCTTTTGGCAGACCGGCCTGCTGGCAAAGTTCGGCGAAACAAAGGGCCGTGAGCGAAGTAAATTCTGCGGGTTTAAGCACCACCGTATTGCCCGCCGCCAACGCAGGGGCAACTTTCCAGGACAGCATGAGCAGTGGGAAATTCCACGGGATAACCTGTCCGGCAACGCCGATGGCCTGATGATCAGGAAATTCTTTTTCCAGTAATTGGGCCCAACCGGCATGGTAATAAAAATGACGGGCAACCAAGGGAATATCAATATCGCGGGTTTCGCGAATGGGTTTACCATTGTCCAGCGTTTCCAGCACCGCCAGAAGACGGCTGTTTTTTTGCACAAGGCGAGCGATGGAATAAAGCAATCGCGCCCGGCCCGGACCACCGAGCTTTTCCCAATCTGGCTGGGCGGAACGGGCCGCATTCACCGCCGCATCCACATCTTTTTTGGACCCGTGGGAAATCTGCGCCAATTTTTTCCCGGTGGCGGGATTTCTGGTGATAAATAATTTTCGAGGCTTGGTGAAGCCGCCATTGATGAAATGACCAAACTTTCCCCCGTGATCAGCGAGCCAATTTTTGGCTTCGCTGTCGCTTTCAGGGGATGGCCCATATTCCATGGTTTCAAATGCTTTCATGACGTCCATAATGCGTTCCGATCAGGCAAGCGCGTGGCGGTTTGTGGCAGAATACGCGCCGGTAACATGGTGTTCCAACTGGCGTTCAATATCGCCTAAAAGTGACGAGGCGCCAAAGCGAAAAAGTTCGGGTGACAGCCAGTGGTCTCCCAACTCTTCTTTGATGAGAAAAAGGTATCCAAGGCATTCCTTCGCTTTGGAAATTCCTCCGGCGGGTTTGTATCCGATACGGCAGCCGGTTTGTTCATAATAAGCACGAATGGCGCGCAGCATTACCAAAGTGAAAGGCAGGGTGGCGTTGACCCCTTCTTTTCCTGTTGAAGTTTTGATGAAATCGGCACCAGCCATCATACACACCCATGAAGCCCGGGCGACATTTCTCAATGTACCCAATTCTCCGGTGGCCAAAATGGCTTTGATATGCGCCTTGCCACAGGCCTCACGGTATTCGCACATTTCTTCATAGAGCGCGCGCCAGTCTCCAGTGAGAACATGACGGCGGGAAATTACGATGTCGATTTCACTCGCCCCGGCAGCAACAGAATCTTTAATTTCCATCAACTTCAGACGGTGGGGTGTGAGGCCAGCAGGAAAACCAGTGGATACCGCGGCCACAGGAATGCCCGTACCAGCAAGCGCCTGAACGGCAGTGGGTATCATCTCGTGATAAACGCAGATTGCGCCGGTGGTGAGATGCAGGGTTTCAACGCCCAGAGCGGAGGTCAATTTTGCGGAAACGGGATGTTTTGCCTTGGCACAAAGACGCCGCACCCGCGCCGGGGTGTCGTCGCCGGAAAGGGTGGTTAAGTCCATGCAGGAAACCGCTTTTAACAACCAAGCGGCTTGATGTTCTTTCTTGACCGTTCTGCGCCCGCCAAGGGCCGTACAACGCCTTTCAATGGCGCTTTTGTTGGCCTTTTGACTTTTGATAAAACCCAAATCAAAATCAAGGCCCGGATTGCGTCCGGGGTGATTGGGAAGTTGTGCCGGACTGTCAGACGCCAAATTTTCCATAATTGTTTCTTGAACCTTCGTCTTACTACGCAATTGGATACAATTTATTGGTGCCTACAATATCAGTATAGAACGCGCTTAGCCGCTGGGAAAGGGTTGTGCGCACGTCATGGTGTGGTTCCTGAATGTTGAGACAGGGCAAGCGAAGCTGCGGTCAGAGCACCACCGCCATGGGAAATATTCAAGGCTTTCAGGCCGCAGTCAATCGTTCCCAAAACCCCCATAATCATCGGTACATTTTGATGCCCCATATGGCCGATACGAAAATGGCGGTTGTATTCTTTTGACCCCGGTTCGCCGAACCCAAGGCCAATACCAAGGGTCATTCCAGCTTCATCTTCACACCATTTACGTAAAACTTTGGCGTCTTCTTTTCCGGTTGCTACAGTTGTTACTGCTGTTGTTCTGATTTTTGAATCAGGAATGTTCATGTGAATTTCCCCTTTTTCGCTCCAGGCATCAACTGCTGCCCAAACAGCGCTAGCAATTGTTTTATTATGGCGGGCCCAGGCGTTTTCCACTCCCTCCTCATGGACCAGAATATCAAGGGCTTCCCGCAATCCGAACAGGTGGTGGGTTGGGGCTGTGCCGGCAAATTGCTGATAAAATTCTTCCGGGTGAGAGCGGGGTATCCAATCCCAGTAATATCCAGGGCGGGTGCGCTTGCGGGCCTGTTCAGCCTTTTCATTATAAAAGACAAAACCCAACCCCGCCGGGGTCATCAATCCCTTTTGACAGGCGGCCACGGTGACATCCACCCCCCATGCATCCATCTCATAATAATCACATCCAAGGCTGGCGATACAATCCACCATGAACA
>QILU01000226.1 GCA_003233475.1 Ahrensia sp. | reverse complement strand
CTTTTCCGATCTGATAGACGACGAACGTGTACCAGAGCGGTTCGACTAAAATCATGCCCGAATATCCTCACCCTGAGCTCGCCGGGGGGCGATTGATTGTTGATCTGGGGGCGCTTGTATCCAACTGGCAGTTGCTGGCAAAACTCAGCAAACAGGCGGAATGCGCCGCGGTGGTGAAAGCCAACGCCTATGGCTGCGGCATTGAGGGCGTGGTTGAAGCGTTGTTCAATGCCGGATGCCGGACCTTTTTTGTGGCCCTGCCGGAAGAAGGAATACGGGGCACCGGAAGCCCGGTGCTTCGTGTTAAACGGTATGTTTGCCAACGCCGCACCCACTTATCTTGAGGCCGGGCTGATACCCATTTTGGGCTCCCTTGGGGAAGTTGAAACCTGGGCGGCACTTGCAAAAAAACAAAAAAAATCCCTGCCCTGCGCCATACAAATGGACACCGGGATGACCCGCCTTGGCATGAGCAAACGAGAAATAGAACGGTTAATCTCCACTGACCATTTAATGAACGCCATCGACCCGCAATTGTTTATGACCCATTATGCCTGTGCTGATGATGTGGGACATCCAAAAACCGAACACCAGCGGGAGGCCTTTATTCAAGGCTCTTATCTGTTGCCGGGCACACCCCGTTCCGCCGCCAATTCCGCCGCCATCCTGCAAGCCACCCTTCCAAAAACAGAATCGCACGAATTCGATCTGGTGCGCCCCGGCATTGCGCTCTATGGCGGAGAAGCGTTGAACGATGCGCCAAACCCGATGCAATCGGTGGTGACGCTTGAGGGGCGGATAATCCAGATTCGGTCTGTAAAAGCCGGAGAAACCGTGGGCTATGGCGCTTCCGAAACCCTCAAAAAAGACACCCGTATCGCCTATATTTCGGTTGGCTATGCAGACGGCTATCACCGGGGGGGAAGCAATATGGGGGTTCCCATGCGCGCCATTGCGCCTGCTGCAAAGGCGGCTTTCAAAGGCCAAAAAATCAAAGGCGCAGGGCGAATTTCCATGGACATCAGTGCATTTGATGTTAGCGATATTCCCGAAAACGAAATTTCTGCCGGAGACTGGATAGAGTTGTTCGGCAACACAATTGCGCTTGACGATGTGGCGCGGGCGGCAGGAACCATTGGTTATGAATTGCTGACCTCGATGGATGCCCGGCTGATGCGAAAATATATATCCAGGGAAAATCACTCCAATGGCTAAAGTGAAAATTCAATATATTTGCCAGAACTGCGGCGGGGTTCACCCCAAATGGGAAGGGCGCTGCGATGCCTGTGGGGAATGGAACACCATTGTGGAGGAAACCCCAAACACCGGGGTGGCCACCGGGCCGGGGCGGGCTTTGAAAAAAGGCCGGGTTATCAAAACCGAACCGCTCAATGGGGATACGGAAAACGAACCCCGCATTATCACCAACATTGCCGAATTTGACCGGGTGGCCGGTGGCGGGTTTGTTCGCGGTTCCGCTCTTTTGGTGGGGGGCGATCCGGGCATTGGTAAATCCACCCTGCTCATGCAGGTCTCGGCCTCCCTGGCGAAAGCCGGACACGGAGTGGTTTATGTCTCCGGCGAAGAAGCCGTTGCGCAAATCCGATTGCGGGCGCAGCGATTGGGCGTTGCCGACCAGAATGTTCAACTGGTGGCCGAAACCAATGTGGAGAATATTATTACCACATTGGAAGCGATGCAGCGTCTTCCCTCTGGAGTGCCAGCCCTTGTGGTGATTGATTCAATTCAAACCCTTTGGACAGACACGATAGAATCCGCCCCCGGTACGGTGAGTCAAGTTCGCGCTTCAGCCCAGGCCATGATCCGCTTTGCCAAACAATCGGGAACAGCCGTTGTGCTGGTCGGGCATGTTACAAAAGACGGGCAGATTGCCGGGCCTCGTGTGGTGGAACACATGGTGGATGCGGTGTTGTATTTTGAGGGCGAAGGGGGGCACCATTTTCGTATTCTGCGCGGGGTGAAAAACCGCTTTGGGCCGACGGACGAAATCGGTGTCTTTGAAATGTCCGACCGGGGTTTGCGCGAAGTGGCCAACCCTTCGGAATTGTTTTTGGGGGATCGCCACAAAGCCGCACCGGGGGCAGCCGTATTTGCCGGAATGGAAGGGCGACGCCCGGTATTGGTGGAAATTCAGGCGCTGGTGGCCGAATCATCCTTAGGAACCCCGCGCCGCGCGGTGGTGGGTTGGGACAGCACACGGCTCGCCATGATTCTCGCAGTGCTGGAAGCCCATTGCGGGGTTCGGCTGGGCAATCACGATGTGTATCTGAATGTTGCGGGGGGATTGCGTATTTCTGAGCCCGCAGCAGACCTTGCGGTGGCGGCGGCGCTGGTGTCTTCGCTTGCCAACAAGCCGCTACCGGACAACACTGTTTTCTTCGGAGAAGTCAGTCTTTCCGGGCATTTGCGCCCGGTTTCACAAGCCGCAGGTCGGTTAAAAGAAGCGGGCAAACTTGGGTTTGAGCGGGCGACATATGCCAAGGGAAACGAAGTGGTGAAAAGCATTGGGCTGCAATTAAACACAATTTCCACCCTTGCAGATCTTGTGGTTGAACTCATATCAGAAGCAGATGAAGCCTTGCGGCAATCAAGCGATACTGGCACATAGGGCACATTAACGAGACGAGACCAAATCATGTCAATTACACTGCTCGACGGCATTCTCATTGTCATCATGTTAATATCTGCAATTCTGGCGATGATCCGTGGTTTCTCGCGAGAAGTGCTGTCTATTGTTTCGTGGGTGGTCGCAGGCGCAGCCGCCCTTTACTTCCATGAACAAATGGCGGTGACCCTGACCGATATGATTCCACAAATGCCAGACAATGAGCTGGTGCAAAAAGGTGTTGCGGCTGCTCTGATCTTCCTCATCGTGCTGGTCATTGTGAGCTATCTTACCATGTTGCTGGCCGATATGATTATCGACAGCCGTATCGGGGTGTTGGATCGCACATTGGGCTTTATATTTGGTGCCGCACGCGGGTTCCTACTGGTCACCATAACCTTAATGGGTTTCCTTTGGCTGGCCGGTGATAAATTACCGGTGTGGGTGGAAAATGCCCGCTCCAAACAAATGATGGAAAGCGTTGGAACCAGTATCCAAGACGCCCTGCCGGAAAATATGGACAGCCTGTTACAACGCTATTTCAACAATTCTGAAGACGAGAAAATCGAGGGTGAACAGGAATCAGAACAAAAAACCTGATTCAATTCACAAACCCAGACTATGATACAAGAGCAAACCTATGGACGCTGACAAGTTTCACGATAAGTTCCAGGAGGAATGCGGGGTGTTTGGAATATTCGGTTATTCCGATGCATCCACCATCACCACATTGGGCCTGCACGCGCTTCAACACCGGGGGCAGGAAGCCGCAGGAATAGTCTCATTTGACGGCACAACATTTCATGCGGAACGGCACATGGGCTTAATTGGTGATACCTTCACCAAACCTTCGGTCATAGAACGGCTGCCCGGCAAACACGCAATTGGCCACAATCGATATTCCACCACCGGGGGGGAAGGAATGCGCAATGTGCAACCGTTCTTCGCTGATTTTGCCGGCGGTGGATTTGCAGTTGCCCACAATGGGAATATTACCAATGCAACGAGCATTCGCGACCAGTTGCAAAAGCGTGGGGCTATTTTCCAATCCACCTCCGACACGGAAGTAATCTTGCATCTCATTGCCATGAGCGATGAGGCTCGTTTGACTGCGAAATTAATTGACAGTGTCAAACAACTTGAGGGCGGGTTCGCACTTGTGGCTCTTTCGGGCAAAAAAATGATGGGCTGCCGGGATGCGCTGGGGCTGCGCCCGCTTGTGCTGGGGGATTTGGATGGTGCCTACGTGCTGGCCTCTGAAACCTGCGCACTGGATATAATCGGCGCCCGGTTTGTGCGCGATATAAAACCGGGGGAACTGGTGGTCATTACCGAGGGTGAAATTGAAAGCCACTTCCCGTTTGAAAAAGTAAAACCGCGCTTTTGCGTGTTTGAATATGTCTATTTCTCCCGGCCGGATTCCACCGTGCAAGGGGAAAATGTTTACAGCGTGCGCAAACGTATCGGCGAAGAACTGGCCGGGGAATCCCCCGTGGATGCTGATCTCGTAGTGCCCGTGCCGGATTCGGGAACGCCCGCAGCGATCGGGTTTGCCCAGGCCGCTAAGCTGCCGTTTGAGCTGGGGATTATCCGCAATCATTATGTCGGGCGAACCTTCATCGCGCCGACCGACAGCATCCGCCATATGGGGGTAAAACTAAAACACAACGCCAACCGTCGCCTGATCGAAGGCAAACGGGTGGTTTTGGTGGATGATTCAATTGTGCGCGGCACAACCAGCCAGAAGATCGTTGCCATGGTTCGCGACGCAGGCGCAAAAGAAGTGCACATGCGCATTGCCAGCCCGCCCACCATTTCCGGTTGCTATTACGGAGTGGATACGCCGGAAAAAAGCAAATTACTGGCGTCACGAATGAGCGTTGAGGATATGGCTGATTTCATTAAAGTGGACTCCCTTTCTTTCCTGACGATCGATGGTCTTTACCGGGCCACCGGGAATGCTTCGCGAAACAATGAAGCGCCGCAATTTTGTGATGCCTGCTTCACCGGGGAATACCCGACCCGATTGACGGATCGGGAGGGGCTAGAGCTTTCCGACGACGATAATGTGCGTCCTATTTCTCTCCTCGCAAGCAACCGATAATCCATGGAAAAAGACAAAACATCCTCTCCCCTAAAGGGGCGCATTGCGGTTGTTACGGGGGCTTCACGCGGGTTGGGGTACCAAGCGGCACTTGGGTTTGCCAAAGCCGGGGCGCATGTGATTGCGCTTGCGCGCACTGTTGGCGGGTTGGAAGAATTGGATGATGAAATTAACGCGGTCGGCGGAGCGGCCACCCTCGTTCCGGTTGATATAACCGATTTCGAAGCGTTGGATCGGCTTGGTGCAAGTATCCATGAGCGCTGGGGCAAGCTGGACATATTGCTGGCCAATGCCGGAACGCTGGGGGTAGTAACCCCGTTGCCACAAATGGAACCCAAAATATTTGAGAAAATTCTTGCCGTCAATGTAACCGCAAATTTTCGACTTATTCGCTCCCTCGACCCGCTGCTTCAGGCATCTGATGCCGGGCGGGCGATCTTTATCAGCTCAGGCGCAGCGCGCAGCACACGGGCATTTCTGGGGCCCTATGCCGCTTCAAAAGCGGCTCTGGAAGCAATGGTATTTTCTTACGCAAACGAAAACCGTCTGACTTCACTCAACATCAATCTGGTTGTCCCTGGCACGTTGCGAACCAAAATGCGCGCCCAATATGCGCCAGGCGAAGACCCAAAAACAGTTACACTGCCGGAAAAAATGGTTCCCACCCTGATTAAACTGGCTTCCCCAGGCCTGAAAGAAAATGGCCGCATGTATGACTTCCCCAACAAATGTTGGATGGAGGAATAACCAACCCGGCAATTGCTGCAACGTTTCAAACTATCTTAATAAAAACGGTTCATATTCAAAGCCGAAGCAGTTTGGAGTACGGTGCCATGAAACCCGGCAGTGAAGCTGAAATCACTAAAATATATCGCGAAACGACCATCCTTGGGGATGATCGTTATCTGGTGGAAATGACCGAGCGGCTCCAAAAACTGCGTTCTCTCATGGGGGAGAAGCAATCCCGCAAGGGGCGGGCAAAACGTTGGGCCAACGGAATATCTTTCCATTAACCCATCAATAACAACGATTTACATCCAAAAAGACTGACCTACATTATATTAATGTTAAGTAACATTCATATTCTCGATTGATATATGAAGGATAAGCATATACTTACCCTTCATATGAACGGTTTGAACCCAATCTAAAGCCGTTCCCCTTTTGATGGAATCATCAAAAGGATAAGGAACCGCGTAAAAACAAAAGCTTTAGAGTCGTTCAGCGTTTCCATAAAACGCTGAACGACTCTAAGGCCAAATCTCGAGAACTGTCCCATGAATGTACGCACTATCTGCCTCGCAATCCTGAGCGGAAATACCAGCACCGGTTATGAAATCCGCAAGCTCGTGTCCGATGGCCTGTTCAGCCACTTCGTTGATGCCAGCTATGGATCAATTTACCCGGCTCTCAACAAGCTTGAGACAGACGGAATGGTCACCAGCCACGAAGAACAACAGGACGGAAAACCCAACCGGAAGGTCTATTCAATCTGCGATTCAGGGCGCCTTGAATTCCTGCAAGCCCTCTCCCAACCCGCAGCAAAAGACATTTACAAAAGCCAGTTCCTGCTGCTCGCCGTCTTCGCTGAAATTATGCAGCCCGAAGATGT
>QILU01000186.1 GCA_003233475.1 Ahrensia sp. | reverse complement strand
ACGCAATCAACAACGGATTGGACCATAGGTCAACCGCCGGAGCCGAAGACATAAAAAACTAATCAGGTATTTTACCACGGAGCGCACCGCGAATTTCGCAATCTTCATTCTTTTGAGAATCAGTTTTTACCAAATTGCCTTGCCTTTCTTCCAACATACCCGTTACGCTCGTGACAAATTAAATTGCAAGGCGAACCAATTTCGAGGGAAACACATGCGCCATTTGAAAACACTGCTGATACTTATATTCGTTCTTACAGGCCAACAGGCGTTTGGCATGGAATGGGGAAAATATTCCAATCCTCGGTACGGATTCAGTGTGGACTTTCCGCTGGATGTATTTGAGACGACAAGAGAATCAGAAAACGGCAGCGGGGTTACAATGGAAACCCTGGATCAATCCGCCGAGTTTCGCGCCTATGGTTTCACGAACGGTGATGAGTTGTCGTTAAAAGAAGTACAGACCATCATTTTGCAAGACAGCGCCACCCGCGATGGCACTTATAAACGTATCAAAAACAACTGGATTGTCATTTCGGGCTTTGAGATGGAAGGGGAGCGCCGGATGATCTTCTATCAACGCCTTGCTGCAAGCGCGGACTTAAGCAGCTTTTCCGCTTTTGAGATGATTTACCCGGAAAGTGAACGTGCGCTTTATGACCCCATGTTGAAGCGCCTGAGCCGGAGCCTGACAGCGCCTTCAAACTATGGGCAAAACTAAGTTTTAAGCTAGTTCAAAATCCACTGGGAACGACGTAACTTCCATCCACCACGGCGGACATTTGTTTTTCCAAGACGGCGCTTGCCTCCTGCTACCACCACCAACCGACGACGCTTCTTGCTTTTTTTAATCCGCTTACGTTTTAAGCTTTTGACTTTTGTCAGTTTTTTTCGAAGCTGCTTTTTGCTTTTCGATCTAGTGGGTTTCGATTTCGGCTTTTTGCCATTTTCATTCCCTTCGTCAGCCTTTGTTTTGGTGGCGACTTTAATTCCGGTACGGGCCACGTCTTGTGTTGTACTGGTGGTTGAGACGCGGGAATATTGCTGAGCGTTCCCTGTTTTGTACGATGTCTTTACTACCAGAGAGGCTTTTTTATCATCAGATTTCGGTTGGGAAATCGGCGCTTCTAAACTCGCCACCAAATGGGGACTTCCGCGGAGTTTGGGAACGGGCCTTTTGAAATCCTTTTGCACCATATGAACCACGCGATAACCGCCTTCTTTCAAATCTCTCAACAGGCGCGGCAGCATTTTTGCGGTTCGACCATTAATATCATGCATTAAAATAATGCCCTTACCCTCCCGGCGCAGTTGGCGCATGATGTTTTTTCGTATTTTACTTGCGCTGCGTTCCTTCCAGTCGCGGGAATCGATATTGGCACCAAATGCGATCATACCCCTTTTCGCAATTACCCGGTCCGTCCTGCTGTTTCTGGCGAAATAAGGATATCGGAAAAAGCGTATTCTCGGAGTTGAACTGTTTTCCCCATAAGCGATTTTTTGCAACGTGCTAATTCCACGATCAATTTTGCGAGCCACTGTTTCCGATGAAAAGGAGGGCAGACGTTTATGATCATAGGTGTGGTGAGCAAGAGTGTGACCAGCTGCAACAACCCGACGAACCATCTTAGGGTTGAACTTGGCCATGCGACCTACATAAAAGAAGGTGGCTTTTACGCATTCCTTCTTTAGTGCTTTTAATATTCGAGAAGTATTGCCATTTGCCGGACCGTCGTCGAAGGTCAGGATTACTTCTTTATTGCGAAGCCCAAAACTTTTCTCATTGCCCTCGATCAATCGATATTTGGTTGTATCAATAGACATGATGCGGCTGGTGCCAAGGGCATCAGGGCCGCAGGATGCAAAAGCGGAACCGGCAAAGAAAAACGATATGGCGAAGCCTAAAACGGCTGATAAAATACGCAAAACAAGTCACCCATACGCAAAACAAAAAAGGGCGCGCCGATATCGAAACCGATCTCGGCTACTCGTGACATGGTAAACAGGAATGATTAAGCGGCAGTGAATATCCATTTAGCCGAATATTCAACCGGCTCGCCTTCACCTCCTCATCAAATACACTATACTTCTATTGTCCCGCTTGCGCCCTTCCATGATTGGCCTTACCTTTTAATACACCTCTATTTTCACCACTTATTTTCCTGTTCTTGAACGATTTAGCCAAACCAGAATCTTTGCACCCCACATGAGCGACCAATTAAAAATAATGGCAATGGATGCCTTAGATCTGGCGGTGATTTCGGCCCATGTTCAGGACGCCGTTTTGAAAGGGGGGGAGATCGAGTATTCGCCCCACAATAAACAATTGGTTTTGCCCATTAATCGTTTTGCCTGGGAAGCGGATAGTGGTCGCCGCGGGCTGTTCAAAAAATATGAACGCCGCCTTTCTGTGCTGCATTTTGCGCAGGTGGAAAGTGTAAGAACAAAGAGCATTGACCGGCAGGATAAAACACAAATCCTGTCCCTGTTGGCGATCACCTTTTCTCCAACTGACCATGGAGACGATCTATCTGGAACGCTGGAATTCACCTTCGCTGGAAACGCTGCCATGAGTGTTCAGATCGAATGTATTGAGGCCCAGTTGAGTGATCTTGGAGCCCGTTGGACCGCCCGGGGCAAACCCCGGCACATCCCCAGTTCAGGGGGATAAGATACGATGTCAGAACCAGTCAGCCCCCCTTCTCCACCCGGCAATTCCCGTCTTATAGATGTGGTGTTGGATGAAACAACCATCAGCCGGGCCAACGCCGACGTGGAACACGAGCGGGCGGTGGCCATATTCGATTTAATTGAGGAAAATTATTTTTGGCCTGTGGGCCATGCCACCAAAGGTGATAATGCAGAATACAAGCTGCGACTGGGTGTTGTGGAGCAACGGCTGGTGTTTGATATTGCAGATACAGCGGATAACAAAATAGCGACGCATATTTTGTCCCTCACCCCGTTTCGCAAAACCGTCAAAGAATATTTCACCATTTGCGAAAGCTATTTTGAGGCTATCCGCTCCTCCACCCCAAACCAGATCGAAGCTATCGATATGGCGCGCAGGGGGTTGCACAATGATGGATCGGAAACCCTGAAAGAACGGCTTGACGGAAAAATTGAAATTGACTTTGATACGGCGCGAAGGCTGTTCACGCTGATTTGCGTCTTACACTGGCGCGGGTGATGGAAGCATTTCATGAATAAACGATCATCAAAACACCCCGCGAATTCCCCCAAAAAACGGGTGAATTCAGTGCTGTATTTGTGCAATCACAATATCATTCGTTCCCCCATGGCAGAAGCGCTGACACGGGCCCGTTTTGGCGCATCGATCTATACGGCCAGCGCCGGGGTGAAATGCGGAACTCCTGATCCATTTGTGGAAGTTGTCATGAATGAATTGGGAATTGATATTCAAAATCGGGAACCTCAATCATTGGAAGATATGAATGAGGGCTATTTCGATCTGATTGTTACACTCTCCCCCACCGCCCATCATATTGCCCTGGAAATGGCGCATGTGGAGGCCACTGAAGTCGACTACTGGCCCTCCGCCGATCCCACCGTCGTGACCGGTTCCAGAGAGCAGGTGCTGGACGCCTACCGGGATGTTCGCAATCGCCTGGAGGAGCGAATTCTGGACACATTGGGCGTCCCTGAAATTCCAAAAGAAACCGAATAACAGGCAATAAAATCTACACGGTTCACAAATGGTGCATTTACGGCTAGTTTCCGCCCAAATTGAAGCGGCATAACTGTTTCGCGACTCGTTTAAGGGTACCGCGATCAACACATAACAGGAATATATAATCGCATGGCGAAAGAAGAAATTCTGGAATTTCCAGGGACAGTGGTGGAATTACTGCCAAACGCAACATTTCGGGTGAAGCTTGAAAACGAACATGAAATTATTGCCCACACGGCCGGGCGCATGCGCAAGAACCGCATTCGGGTTCTGGCCGGGGACAGTGTGTTGGTGGAAATGACACCCTATGATCTTACAAAAGGCCGCATAACCTATCGTTTCAAATAAATTCTCTGTTGGGACCAAAAATACCAACAAGGTCTCATCTGTTATTTCATGCAATTGTCAATTGGCGGGTTAAAGTAATGGCATCAGGTTCAAAACTCATCCTGGCTTCCGGCTCTCCACGCCGACTGGCCCTGCTTCAGCAGATCGGAATTGAACCGGATTTACTGTCGCCGGTGGAAGCGGACGAGACACCCAATAAAAGCGAAGCCGGGCGTTCCCTCGCAAAACGGCTGTCAAAAACCAAAGCTGAAATGGCCTTAAAAAACATGCAGCTTTCCGGCGATGCACAGGACAGTTTTATTCTGGCGGCCGATACGGTGGTGAGTGTCGGGCGAAGGATTTTACCTAAAGCTGAAATGCTGGATGAAGCGGCCGGGTGTCTGCGCCTGCTTTCGGGCAGGGCTCACCGGGTTTACACTGGCATTACCCTGGTTACCCCAAAAGGAGCCATGCGGCACCGCCTGATAGAAACAAGAGTGCGGTTCAAAAAGCTTTCCACCGATGAATTTGAGAGCTATCTGGCTTCCGGTGAATGGCGCGGTAAGGCCGGGGGGTATGCCATTCAAGGTATTGCCGGAGCCTTTATCGTCAAGCTTATCGGCTCCTACACCAATGTCGTCGGCCTGCCACTCTATGAAACCGCCAACCTGCTGCAGGGGGAAGGGTATCCCATCCATATCAATTGGCTAACCAAAAACGGGTGATTAGAGTCAGGACTCATTAATTCAAAAGAAAATTACACCCAGTTATTTTTGCCCGAACAAGTGTTGGAAAGCGGGTAGACAGCCTACGAGCGAGTGACTATACCAGCCAAGCTTTCGATGGTATTTTACCAACGGAAATACCCCCAAACCAAGCCAAAAGCGCGGTTAAAAATGCCCGGGTAGCTCAGGGGTAGAGCAGCGGACTGAAAATCCGCGTGTCGGTGGTTCAAATCCGCCCCCGGGCACCATTTTTCTCTTAAATATCAATATCTTATGCGATTTCCTACACATGTGGGTGGTTGGCGTTCGGACTTACACACTACATACACACTTATTGATTTTAAACGGTTTTTTCCAGTGGATTTTTTTAATCTCATACACACTTGGAGACTTCAATGAGCACGACACATGAACTATTAGACGGTAAGGTAAAAATCTATAAACGCGGGCGCAGCTCGGTTTGGCAATGTTCCACATACATGGACGGCAGGAACCGCCGTGCCAGCACCAAACAAAAAACTGTCCCTTTGGCATTGGAGTTTGCTGAGGAATGGTATTTCAACCTGCGTGGCAAAAAAGCCGCAGGAACATTGGTGGTTGGCAAGAGTTTTGTGCAGGCCGCCGAACGCTTCACTGACGAGTACGAAATCATGACTGAGGGTGAGCGGAATGTAAAATACGTTCAAGATCATCAAGCCAGACTACGCAACCACTTAATCCCGTTTTTTGGCAAAATGTCAGTGAAAGACATCTTGGCTGGAACGGTGCAGGACTACCGCATCTTTCGGCTTAAAAATGACCCGAATTACAAGCCGCCTTCCCGCAGTACAATGAGGCATGAAATTGTCACGCTCCGAATGGTATTGAAAACGGCGCTTCGGCGCGGCTGGATTGATTTTCTGCCCGATGTATCAATTCCATATGGTGCCTCTGGGAAAGTCTCGCATCGCGCGTGGTTTTCGCCAGACGAATATAAAACTCTTTATCGTGCGACAAGACAAAATACCCTCGACGCAAAAGGTCGCCCTTGGCATCATAGTGCAGAACAATTGCACGACATGATCTTGTTTCTGGCTAATACTGGCGTCCGCCCTGATGAGATGAAACGATTGGAATATCGTGATGTGGAAATCGTTCGTGATGAATCGACCGATCAAACTATTTTAGAGATCAGCGTTCGTGGCAAGCGAGGTGTAGGATTCTGCAAAAGCATGAGTGGTGCCGTGATCCCTTTTCAACGGCTAATGGAAAGAAACGAAGCCAATCCAACCGACCTGCTATTTCCGCAAGATCATAAGAAGCAATTCAATAATCTGCTCAACCGACTTGAACTAAAGTTTGATCGCGAGGGAAACAGCCGAACACTCTATTCCCTACGTCACAGTTATATCAGTTTCAGA
>QILU01000185.1 GCA_003233475.1 Ahrensia sp. | reverse complement strand
TGGACCGGGCGCTCAGCCCCGGATTTGGATTTAAGTTTCACAAAAAAGGCATCGGCTGGGATAAATTGCTCAAGGGAAAAACGGCAGATGTAATGATCACCTCAGACACCCCGCCGCTTCTCGATGTATTGGTTTACAGAAACCCGGCACGGCGGGTGATTAAAAACCAAGTGCTCGGCTTTTGTGGCATCAAAACCAAAAAAATCAAGCAATTTGGAAGTGTAAAAACTGCAAGCAAAGAGAAAATGAATGGGTGGCTTGGCTAAAACAAGCAGAACATATGGGCACCATTGCCGCGGGTTAGGCTGGCGGTGTTCTAACTCGTTAATCTATAATCAGGCGATATGCTTTAAGCCGCAACAGGCATCACGGTCCATCGCGGAAGCAAAGGAGCTCAATTCTCCAATGTGGCCAGCCTGTAGGCTGCAAACGAAAAAAACATCCCCAATGTGGCCTCGATAAAACGGCGGGCGTAGGCATAGGCCGATCGGATTATCTTGGCTGACAGTGCGATCGCCCAAGCTCCATGGCATATAAATGAAATTAAAAACGCACCAGCTATGAACAGTGCGATAATTCCGGCACCGGCACCCTCCGTCGCCCCTATTGAGGAGATTGCCAGCCAGAATGCAATTGCCTTGGGATTGGTTACTTGCAGGAGATAGCCTGCCATAAATTGTTTCAACGGGGTTTTCTGAGACGTTGAAACCAATTGAAAAGAGGGCGGATGCAGCGCCTTTTTGAAAGCACCATAGGCCAGCCACAACAGATAGGCAGCCCCTATGATCCTCAGCGCGCTCATTCCCCACGCTGCTTGCGACAGGATTAACCCAATTCCCAGCATGGTGAGAACATTGATTGTGACGCTGCCTAAGGCAATTCCCAGCGTTGCAATCAGCGCTGGTGCCCGGCCTTCGCTTGTCGCTATTCCGATCAGCATCGCCACTGATGGCCCTGGCGATAACGAGCCTACCAGCAAAATAGAATAAGCCACGATAAAGCCGGGTAGATATATGACAAGTTCTGTCATGGCAAATTTATCCGGTCGCGGTTGTTGCGTCTTCGGCGCAATAGAGGTTGTACAGGGTTGCCAGCAGGGTTTCCACTTCGTCTCCCATCAATGAATAATAAATAGTCTGGGCATCCCGGTGAGTTTTCACCAGCGCCAGGTGGCGAAGTTTTGCCAGGTGTTGGGAGAGCGCCGATTGGGACAGGCCTGTGGCCGTGCTTAATTCGTTCACATTGTATTCGCGCTCATGCAGCTTGCACAAAATTGAAAGGCGTGCCGGGTTGCCCAGCATGGCCATAACCTTTGAAGCGTGTTCGATTTTATATTCCAACTCTTGCATATTAGAATTTCTACATATATAGATGGGAAAAATCAAGGGATATATTTTGCCAAGACTCCCTGGTTTGATCAGGCACTGGCTCATTTAAGGTGAAAGAAATATGGAAACTGAATTTACTCCTGTTGCGTCATTGATTGGCGGACTGTTGATCGGGGCCTCTTCTGTTTGGTACATGGCCTCAATTGGCCGGATTGCCGGTATTAGCGGAATTGTCTCACGATTGCTTTCTTGGAACTGGAAAGGTTCCGGTGTTGGTTTTGCTTTTGTGATTGGCCTGCTGATAGCCACCCCGGTTTATCGTCTGGTAACCGGAGTTGCGCCGGAGGTTTTTTCCCCTTCAAATATTCCGTTGCTTATTATTGGGGGTCTGTTGGTTGGATTTGGCAGCGTTATGGGCAGCGGCTGTGTGAGTGGCCATGGAGTTACGGGTAACTCACGTCTTTCACGTCGTTCGATGGTCGCCACTGGTATCTTCATGCTGACGGGATTTATTACGGTGTATTTGCTGCGCCATGTTTTTGGAATTGGAGGTTAGCATGAAAATTCTATCCGCTCTTCTCGCCGGTCTGGTATTTGGGTTGGGTCTGGTTATTTCCGAAATGATTAATCCCGCCAAAGTACAAAACTTTCTGGATGTGTTTGGAAACTGGGATCTCAGCCTGATTTTTGTGATGATTGGCGCGATCGCTGTTGGGCTGCCCGGGTTTAGATATTTAGCTTCGCGGAACCAACCGCTCTTCGCTGATAAATTTCAACTCCCAACAAAAACAAAGATTGATTCAAGGCTTGTCATTGGCTCTTCTATTTTTGGTATTGGTTGGGGTATGATCGGATTTTGCCCCGGGCCATTGATTACCGCCGCGCCTTTATTGGCGGTATCGGCACTAATTTTTATCCCGGCCATGGTAGTGGGAATGTGGGCTGTACGGCTGGTCCCCGCCAGTAGCCAATCGTGATCAAGTAAAGGTATATAAGATGAATTACCCCGTTGATATGAACCTTGTTCCTGAGGTTAGTGGGTTTTTTGACGAGGCAACCAATACGATCAGTTATATCGTCAAAGACCCAACAAGTTCGTCATGTGCAATTATCGATTCCGTGATGGATATTGACTATGCCGCCGGTCGTATCACCTACGAACATGCGGATAATATGATCAGGCTTATACAAGACAATGGGCTTGATCTGGAATGGATTATTGAAACCCACGTTCATGCCGACCATCTTTCAGCAGCACCCTATATTCAGGAAAAACTTGGCGGGAAAATTGGTGTTGGTGAGAAAATTATGGTTATTCAGGAGGTCTTTGGAAAATTCTTTAACGAAGGCACTGAGTTCCAGCGCGATGGGTCGCAGTTTGATGTTTTGTTTAAAGATGGGGACACCTACAAGATCGGTAATATGGATGCGTTCGTCATTTATACCCCCGGTCATACTCCCGCTTGCATGGTGCATGTGGTGGGGAATGCCACCTTTACCGGCGATACCTTGTTCATGCCTGACGGAGGTTCTGCGCGCGCAGATTTTCCCGGTGGAGATGCGGGTGAGCTTTATGATTCAATTCAAAAAGTGCTGGCTCTGCCCGATGATATGCGCCTTTTCATGTGCCACGATTACGGCCCTAACGGCCGCGATATTAAGTGGGAAACCACGGTGGCGGAAGAAAAAGCCCACAACATTCATGTGGGTCAGGGAAAAACCAAAGAGCAGTTTATCAAGTTTCGCACCGAGCGGGACGCAATATTGGGCATGCCAACCCTGATTATTCCCTCACTACAGGTGAATATGCGTGCCGGTGAATTGCCGAAAGACGAAGATGGAAACCTCGTTCTCAAAGTGCCTATTAATGGTCTTTAAGCATGGTCTTTGAGTTCATTAAATCAACTTCTTTGAAGACTAACTAGAGAATGTCTCATCCGGGAAGTGCTGTTGCAAATTTTGCCGCAGGAGATATTTTTTTCGGGTGGAACAGGAAATTAAAAAAATTGCTCAGGAGGCAAGCCAATGGCCAAGGCCGTGAAAAGAACTACAAAATCCCAAGCTGTAAGATCCAAAACTGCGAAGCCAAAGAACACCAAAACCGTCGCCAAATCGGCGAAGAAAAAAACGGCGCGTGTTCACCACGATATTGTTATTGTTGGCGGCGGGGCGGCCGGAATTGCGGTGGCATCGTCTTTGCTTACCCGCAGGGGCAATCTCGATATTGCGATTATTGATGGTGCTGAGATGCAGTATTATCAACCCGGGTGGACATTGGTGGGTGCCGGGGTTTTTACGGACAAACAGACCGGCAGAACCATGGCCTCGATCATGCCATCGGGGGTGAAGTGGATTAAGAATTTTGTTGCTCACATGGATCCGAAAAACAATCAGGTTGAGTTGGATGACGGGCGGGTGATTTCCTATAGTCGGATGATTGTTGCGCCGGGTTTGTTGTTGGATTGGGATGCGGTTGAAGGGTTGGGGGAAGCGCTGGGGCGCAATGGAGTGACCTCAAACTATCGTTACGATTTGGCACCCTACACCTGGGAGCTGGTAAAAAATCTGAAAAACGGGCGGGCTTTGTTTACCCAGCCCGCCATGCCGATTAAGTGCGCCGGAGCACCGCAAAAAGCGCTCTATCTATCCGCTGATCATTGGTTCCGCAACGGCGCTTTGAAAAATATTGATGTGCAGTTTTATAATGCCGGTGGGGTGTTGTTTGGGGTAAAGGATTATGTTCCGCCTTTGATGGAATATATCAAAAAATACGATGCCACGTTGCAGTTCATGCACAATCTCATAAAGATTGATGGCGAGGCAAAAAAGGCCTGGTTCACTAAAACCGACGGGGATGGAAAATCTGAAACGGTTGAAACCAGTTTTGACTTTATTCACGTTTGCCCGCCCCAAATTGCGCCGGAATTTGTTCGCAAAAGCGCGTTGGCCAATGAGGCGGGGTGGGTTGATGTTGATCAAGCCACATTGAAAAGCACCAGGTTCGATAATGTTTGGTCGTTGGGAGATGTAATGAGTGCCCCGAATGCAAAAACTGCTGCGGCGGCCCGGATGCAAGCGCCAATTGTAGCCCATAATGTTCTGTCAAGCATGGGGGAAGTTCAGGGCACGGCTGAATATAATGGCTATGGTTCCTGTCCGCTCACGGTTGAGCGCGGCAAAATTGTGCTGGCTGAATTCGGATACGGGGGTAAATTGCTTCCCAGTTTTCCAGGCTGGGTTAATGATGGATTCAAACCGACCCGCCGGGCATGGTTTTTGAAAGAACGTGTGCTGCCAGTGGTTTTTTGGTCGCTTATGCTCAAGGGACGGGAATGGATGGCAAAACCCGGAATTAAGAATTAGAGACCAACTTTCTCTGGATTTATGATCCAGCCTGTTTGGTTCTGCTGTTTGGATTTCTGTCATTGGCTTTGTGGAATCGATTTCTGTTGCACAAACATTGGTCATCAAGAAGCGGCAGCGGATCGACCCTGATCAGGAGCTGATTGGTCTGGGCACTGTGAATCTTGGTGCGGCCTTTACCGGTGGCTTTCCGGTTGCCGGCGGGTTTTTTTGTTCCGTTGTAAATTTTGATGCGGGGCAAAAAACTCCAGCCGCGGGCATCTTAACTTTGGTGTCCCGGCGACAATGCTTTCATCCCGGCCTTCATTTACAATGCGAAAGTGGAGGATATTTTGCCACATGGTTATGACGATTGAAAACCTTATTTGAGGTTCACTGGCGTAAACCAACCTGCTCAAAAACTTCAAGGAGATAACTTCGATGAAACGCAGAACATTGATAGTAGGGGGCGCGGCAATTGCCGCTGCCGGGGTCACAGGTTTTGTTCTATCAAGGCCTGCAATTGTGGGCCGTCAAACTGCCCTGGAAAGCGGCGCAGGTCTGCCAATTCCTGAAATGATGGAATTAGGCAGTGGAGATGTGGGAAAGCTGGATGCGATTAATGCAACAACCCGGTTTTTTGACAATGTAGAAACCCGAACAATGGGCTACGGTCAATCCTACCTTGGCCCGGTTATTCGGTTAAAGCGGGGGGCCGCATCCACCCTTTCAGTTAGCAATAAAACAAACGGGCCGATAACGGCTCACTGGCACGGGCTGCATACTGAAGGCAAAAATGATGGCGGCCCGCAGACCGCTTTTGGACCGGGGGAGAACTGGTCGCCAGAGCTTGAAATAGATCAACCTGCGTCAACGCTTTGGTATCATTCCCATGTTCATGGGCAAACCGGCCCGCAGGTTTATTCCGGCCTGGCCGGGATGATGATACTTGATGATCCTGATGCGCCGGCCAGTGGCCTGCCTGAAACATACGGTGTTGATGATATTCCCCTTGCGGTTCAAGACCGGGTTTTTGATGAAGACGGGTCTTTGCTCTATTTTGCACGTGGCCCCATGTTGATGCACGGATTTCGCGGTGGAGAAATTCTGGTAAATGGTGTGATTCGGCCAAAGGCAACTGTACCAAAGGGGTTGGTGCGATTTCGGATTTTGAACGCCTCAAACGCGCGGATATATACATTCGCATTTGAAGACGGGCGCTTATTTCATCAAGTGGGTAGCGACGGCGGGCTGTTACCGGCCCCTGTTTCCATGTCATCGCTTGTATTGGCCCCGGCGGAGCGGGCTGAAATTATTGTGGATTTTACGAACGGAAAATCAACACGGCTGTTGTCTGACCCTGACTTCAATAACCCCATGGGAAGGGGTGGAATGATGGGGGGAGGTGGCGGAATGATGGGTCGCATGATGGGGGCAAATGTTCGCCCGCCGGAAGAAATTGATGACCGTGGCCGGTTCGAGATTATGAGTTTTGAAGTTAATCAAAATCAAATTGGTGCCGTGCAACAACTGTCCAAAACAATTGCCGGAGCGCCAGTTGAGCCGAATTGGGGAGAACCGAAAATTCGACGTTCCTTTGTTATGGAAATGGGAATGGGCGGCATGATGGGGGGGCGCGGATCATCCATGTCAATCAATGGCCAGTCATTTAAGATGGATCGAATTGATGTGGAAGCACGGTTGAACGTGCCCGAACTTTGGCATGTACGCAGCACAGGAATATCCCATCCCTTCCACATTCATGGCACCTCTTTCAAAGTTATCAGCCACAATGGTCGGCCTGTTCCCTATGAAAAAACCGG
>QILU01000191.1 GCA_003233475.1 Ahrensia sp. | reverse complement strand
ATGCAGTAAATTTTCCAACCCCTGATGGCGAGGCTATTTATGCGCTGGAGATTTCCGGTGACAGCATGCTGCCGCTTTACCGTGACGGTGATCGGATAATCGTCTCCCCCGGCGCGTCGATTCGCCGAGGTGACCGGGTGGTCGCACGCACTAGCGATGGCGAGGTGATGGCTAAAACCCTTACCCGGAAAACGGCCAAGATTCTGGAATTGGAGTCTCTTAATTCTTACAGCTTTCGGAATTGGACTGGGTCGCGCGTATCGTTTGGGCCAGTCAATAGGGATGCGCTCACGGTAGTTTCGCTTTGCGAAACACCTGCGCGGGCGCGACGAGATTCTCGTCGGCTCGCTCTTCGCTCGCTGGGAAGTTCCATGATGGTTTTTGTATATGGCTCCCTCTTCTCCCCAGGTGGGGAGAAGAGGAAACCGCATTATTGGAAACAATCCTAACCCCGCGCCAAGGCTTCCCTAATCATGGCTACCGTTTGGTCTTTGCCGTAAAGTGCCGCGAATGAACCAAAACGCGGGCCTTGATCCTGGCCGAGCAGCACCTGATAAAGCGCCTGGAACCATTCGCGCAGGTTTTCAAAATTGTGGTCTTTGCCCACGGCATAGATTTCGGTTTGCAGGGCTTCACCATCTGAATTTTCAGGCATATTGTCCAATCGGCTCGCCAGATCATCCATCGCCTTTCGTTCCTGGTCGGTTGGGCTGCGAAATGATTTGTTGGGTTTTACGAAGTCCTCAAAATAGTTGATGGCATAACCCGCCAGTTCATCCAGTTTGGGATTGTTTTGCGGCGTGGCTTTTGCATCATATTGGCTGATGAAACCCCATAAAGTTGCTTTGTCTGATGCGTTGGAGGCGCTGACCAGATTAAGCAACATGGAAAATTGTACTGGCATTTCCAGTTTCGGTGGATTGCCGGCATGGATATGCCAGGTGGGATTGTTCAACTTCGTCTTCGCGTCTTCAGCCTTATGAAAACTGGCAAGGTGCTGAAAATATTCATCCACTTGTTTGGGAATCACGTCAAAAAACAGTTTTTTCGCAGTGCGTGGTTTGGTGTACATGAACAGGGAAAGACTTTCCGGCGAAGCATATTTCAACCACTGCTCCATGGTAATTCCATTGCCCTTGGACTTGGAAATTTTCTCGCCTTTGTCATCAAGAAACAACTCGTAAATAAAATGATCCGGAGCGCGGGCGCCAAGTATCCGGCATATTTTGTCATAGAGATGGCTGTTGTTTTGATGATCCTTGCCGTACATCTCAAAATCCACGCTCAATGCCGCCCACCGCATGCCAAAGTCGGGTTTCCATTGCAGCTTCACGTTTCCGCCGGTGACGAGAAGCGTGACTTCGCTTCCGTCTTCATCATCGAAGGTTACGGTTCCCTTGTTCGCATCGACTTTTTTCATGGGCACATAAAGCACCCGCCCGGTGGAAGGGGATATGGGTAAAAACGGGCTATAGGTGGCCCGGCGTTCCTCGCCCAAAGTGGGCAGCATGGCGGCCATGATCTCATCGTATTTTTCAACGCAGCGTTTCAGCATGTCATCGAAAACGCCGTTTTTGTAATATTCTGTCGAGCTGGCAAATTCGTAAGTAAAACCAAACTTATCAAGGAAAGAGCGAAGGCGCGCATTGTTGTGCTCGCCAAAGGATAGATATTCATTGCTGAACGGGTCGGGCACCTGGCTCAACGGTTTTCCCAAATGCGCCTCAAGCATATCCTTGTTGGGTACATTGTTCGGAATTTTTCGCATACCATCCATATCATCGGAAAAACACAACAGGCGCACCGGGACTTTGTCTTCGCTCAGCAAACGAAACGCGTTGATGACCATTGTCGTGCGGGCAACTTCGCCAAATGTACCAATATGCGGCAGGCCGGAGGGGCCGTAACCGGTCTCAAACAATACCTCGTCAGGGTATCCGTCCCTTTGGAAGCGCTTGATAAGCTTTCGCGCTTCCTCAAATGGCCACGCCTTGCTCACCTTTGCCGCTTCAACAAATTCGAGCGACAAATCGAGGGGTGGAAAGGCTGTGTTGGTCATTGTTTGGTTCTTATGAATAAGAGGAAAGGTGGCGTATTTTGCGCAACAATTCATGCGCGCGGAACCTATGTCCGCAAGACTTTGGCGTCAACTCCCACGGGTTGTAAAATTGCAGCTTGAAACCGGCCTTTACCCACCATAGTTTAGGGTGAGCGATTTAATTACAGCAGCAGGAAACTTTCATGAGCGCCATTTCAAAACAAGATACCCTTATCTATGTGATGGTTTCCATCTCTGCAGTTGATCGCAATATGAACGACAATGAAATGTTGCGGATTGGCAATATTGTAAAAACCCTGCCGATATTTGACAAATACAACAGCGATCAACTGGTCAATGCGGTGAAATCCTGCCGGGATATTCTGCAAGAAGATGAAGGGCTGGACACCGTATTGGGAATAGCCGCCGCCCTGCCCCGCAATTTGCAGGAAACAGCCTATGCTCTGGCAGCGGAAATTGCCGCGGCTGATCTAAGTGTTTCGGCTGAGGAGGTGCGGTTTTTACAATTGCTGCGCAACCAGTTGGGCCTGGACAAACTCACTTGTGCAGCACTGGAACTGGCGGCCCGTGCCCGGCACCAGGATGGTTAAAACAGGCTGATCGGGAAATAACGCAAATAGAGTTCCTCAAATTTACCCTTATCGTTGATGGAGCGCAGGGCGAAATTAATTGCCTGCTCCAATTCATCATTCCCTTTGGCAAGAGCAACTGCCAGCTCGCCGGGGAAATAGGTTTGCGAGAGATAGGGCCCGCCAACAAAGACACAACAGGGTTTTGATTTGGCCTGTTGCGCCCTTTGCTGCTCGCCCTGCAACCAAAAAGACAGGCTTAAGCCATCTGAAAACACCGCTTTAACTTCGTCTTTTTGCAAGGCGACCAGGGCGGCGCTTTCGGTTTCAAACAATCGCAGATACATACTTCCAAATTGAGCTTTGGCAAAGGCCGCATGGGCTGTTCGCTCAACAATCCCGACACTTTGTTCCTCAAGACTTTTTATCAATGGCCCGCCGTCAAAATTCTTTAACTTGCCGACAAAACGGGCAGGAAGCCTGAAATAGGGCCGGGAGAATGTCAGGCTTTCCCGGGTTTTGGCGTTTATCGAAATTCCTCCCAGCACCGCATCTCCCACCCCGCCGGTAACAGCTGATTGCAGTTGATCGAACGGCAGTGCCTGTATCTGACAAACCGGCAAAATTTCCAGTTCTTCGCAAATAGCACGGGCCAGATCGACGTGAAAACCTGAAAGCCGTTTGTTTTTGTCAATAAATGAGAATGGAGGGAAATCTGTCGTGGTTAAGAATCGCAGCCGTGGCATGCCCTTGACGTTGGGCTTGATAATACGATCCTGAGTATCCCAGAAACTGGGGGTTTTGAGAACCTCCTCTCCAAATGCCAGTGAAGTCCAAAATACCGAGATGAACAGCATCAACCGCGCTAATACAGCCGGATAAGAAAGGAAGGTTTGGTTCCGCATGGTATTGCTTAGACCGAACCACCCCCGCTCGCCAAGTAAATAGCAAACCCCCTTGCGCTTTTTTTGCTTTAGGGCTAGGTAACCGCTGCTTAGATAAGCAGACGGGCAGGGCATGCCTTGGCTGCTTAAAATGCAAGAAGCGGCTTCAAACAAGCGGCTTCATCCTTCAAACGAACAAACACCCCGTTTTTGACCGTATCAGGCCGCTTACGTATGGTGTTTAAGGAGAGCAAAATGCCCAAGATGAAGACTAAATCGAGCGTTAAAAAACGCTTCAAAGTAACCGCCAGTGGCAAGATTAAAGTGGCACAAGCCGGCAAACAGCACGGCATGATCAAGCGGTCAAACAAGTTTCTACGCAATGCGCGCGGTACAATGGTTCTCTCTGCACCCGATACCCGCATCGTCAAGAAATTTATGCCCTACGCAGGCAAATAATCCGCACAACATATTTCCAGGAGTTAGATCATGGCCAGAGTTAAAAGAGGTGTAACCTCCCACGCTAAACATAAAAAAGTCCTCAAAAAAGCCAAGGGCTATTACGGCGCCCGCCGTACGCAGATTAAAACTGCAAGACAGGCTGTTGAGAAAGCCCAACAATACGCCTATCGCGACCGGAAAACGCGCAAGCGTACATTCCGCCAGCTTTGGACACAGCGCATCAACGCTGCTGCCCGCGAGCACGGCCTGACCTATTCGCGGCTCATCGACGGCCTGACCAAGGCCGGAGTTGAAGTGGATCGCAAGAACCTTTCCGATATGGCGATCAACCAGCCGGAGGCTTTTGCGGCTGTGGTAGACATTGCCAAGAAAGCACTGAATTATTTGAAAGACACAACGCCAAATGCTTTTGAAAGCGCCGTCAAAAGCTGACCGCGTTTCCAACTGATTGGTATAGATTTGGAACCCGTGGCAGCGTAAAGCTGACGCGGGTTCTTTTGTTTTAAGAGATAAATAATATGAGCGACATTGAAAAACTTGAGGCCGGAATTTTGGGCCAGATCGAAACGGCAGCAGATGAAGCCGCCCTTGAAGCCGTGCGGGTTGGTGCGCTGGGCAAAAAAGGCTCACTTTCGGAACAATTGAAGACACTCGGCAAAATGTCGCCGGAAGAGCGCAAGGTAATGGGGCCGGCGTTGAATGGTTTGAAGCTGCGCATTACGGACGCCATTGCTGTGAAGCGCGATGTGGTAAAACGCGCCGGCATTGAAGCGCGGCTGGCAACGGAAACCGTTGATGTTACTTTGCCCGTGCGGCCAAACCCATTAGAAGTTGGGCGCATCCATCCGATCAGCCAGGTGATGGATGAAATTACGGCAATTTTTGCCGATATGGGTTTCACTGTTGCGGAAGGGCCGGACATTGAAACCGACTATTACAATTTCACCGCGTTGAATTTTCCCGAAGGCCATCCGGCGCGGGAAATGCACGATACTTTCTTTTTTAATGCCGATGAGAATGGCGAGCGTCGCCTGCTGCGCACCCATACATCACCGGTGCAAATCCGCACAATGGAAGCGCAAAAACCGCCGATACGGATTGTTATTCCAGGCAAGACCTATCGTCAGGATTCAGACGCCACCCACTCGCCGATGTTCCACCAGCTGGAGGGTTTGGTGATTGATGAGAAAACCAATATCGCGAATTTGAAATGGACCTTGCAGGAATTTTGCAAGACTTTCTTTGAGGTGCCAAGCCTCAACATGCGCTTTCGCCCTTCATTTTTTCCGTTTACCGAGCCAAGCCTTGAGGTCGATATTCAATGCGACCGTTCGGGCAGCGAAGTGAAATTTGGCGAAGGCGATGGCTGGATGGAAATTCTCGGCTGCGGCATGGTGCACCCGAATGTGCTGCGCGGCGCTGACCTTGACCCGGATGTCTATCAGGGCTTCGCCTGGGGCATCGGCATCGACCGCATCGCCATGCTAAAATACGGCATGCCGGATTTGCGGCCGTTCTTTGAAGCCGATCAACGGTGGATCAATCATTATGGGTTTAGGCCACTGGATATGCCGAGTTTGTTTGGGGGGTTGAGCGGGTGAGGGCTTTGCCTGAAAAATATCGAGACGCTCCAAGCTTTAGTTTTGGCGACAGCCTGCAAATGGCCGATGAAGGCGCACGCGATGTTATTGCTCGTAAGCAAGTGGCAACCAGTGCGGCACTTGCACTTGTTGAATCCGGTGCATGTGCAAAACCGAATGTTGGCTTGATTGAAATTATACTTGATGGTGACAAGCAACCCTCATGTGCCATTGAAACATGGAAAGTTGATATAAAACATTTCCATGAAATTGATCAGCAATTCGCACTGGATGAAGGATGTGCAGACTTGGAAGAGTGGAAGGCAATTCACGAAGCGTACTTTACCCGAGCGGGCTGTTTTTCGCCCGATATGAAAATGTACCGTCAATATTTCGATGTTGTCGAGGTGTTCAAGGGTGAACATCAAGGGAGAAAGGTTCAATGACCAACTTCTCCGACGCCGCACTTCTCAAGGGGCATTTCTCCGATATGGCGGCTGAGTTTCGGGCTGGGACGCGGGCGGCGCCTGGTGTTAAGGATTGGCGCAAGGTGGCTTGTGACAATCAGGCGGAAGAGGCCGCGCAGGAGGTGGCCAAGCATATTTTTGCCCTGCAGGAACAGCTTGATGAGAAAACCGAAAAGCTGGAAATTGTGGCTTTCACAGTGGCTGGCCCCATGCGGGTTTTGGCGGTTGTGCCGGGTGAGGGCGATGTCTTGCGGTTGGACGGGGTGTTGGAATCTGGCGATCCGGTGGCGCAGGCCATGCACGCCTCGCAACTCTCGCTGACGTTTGTGAAAGCACCGCTGAACGAAGAAAAAAATAAAGATGACGGGTTGGAAATCGGGTTTTTGATTTTTGATGAACTCTCCGCCCGCCGTAAAAAACGCGATAAGAAAATTCGCAAACTGAGTTTGAAAACGACACAGGTGATTAAGCCAAAACGCAAA
>QILU01000219.1 GCA_003233475.1 Ahrensia sp. | reverse complement strand
ACCTCCGGCACCGTTGTTCCCAACCAGTCTATTCATGCCATCGCGCAGGATGGCTCAATCGTGGAAACGGGCAGAATTACGCAAATTCTCTCCTTTGAAGGGTTGGAGCGCAAACCCATTGAGATCGCCAATGCTGGCGATATTGTAACAATCGCTGGGTTAAGCAAAGCAACGGTTGCCGATACGCTTGCTGCCCGCAGCGTAACAACACCGATTAAAGCCCAGCCAATTGATCCGCCGACCCTTTCCATGATGTTTCGTGTAAACGATGGCCCGCTGGCCGGACGTGAAGGCGACAAAGTGCAAAGCCGGGTTATCCGCGACCGCTTGTTGAAAGAAGCGGAGGGCAATGTGGCATTGAAAGTCTCTGAGGTTACGGGTTCCGACTCTTATGAAGTTTCAGGCCGGGGTGAATTGCAACTGGCCATATTGATTGAGACCATGCGCCGGGAGGGTTTTGAGTTAACCGTGGGGCGCCCAAGAGTTCTTATGCAAACAGATGAGGATGGCAACAAAGTAGAACCCATCGAAGAAGCCATTATCGATGTGGATGATGAATTTTCCGGCGCAGTTGTTGAAAAGCTCAGCCAGCGCCGGGCCGATCTGGTTGAAATGAAACCTTCGGGCACGGGGCGAACCCGTCTTGTGTTCCATGCCCCCACCCGGGGGCTGATCGGTTATCTTTCCGAGCTGATGACCGACACAAGAGGCACGGCAATTTTCAACCGTACTTTCCTTGCCTATCAGCCCTATAAGGGCAACATTCCCCAGCGCCATACGGGCGCTCTCATTTCCAACGGTAACGGCAATGCCGTGGCCTTCGCCATGTTCCATCTGGAAGACCGCGGGCCGATGATGATACACCCTGGCGATAAGGTTTATCAGGGTATGATTATTGGAGAACATGCCCGGGGCAATGATCTTGAGGTCAATGTGCTGAAAGGCAAGCAGCTAACCAACATGCGTTCATCAGGCAAGGACGAGGCAGTTAAAATCACTACTCCTTTGAACATGACGTTGGAAAAATCCCTCGCCTACATCACTGATGAAGAACTGGTGGAAGTTACTCCGGAAAGCATTCGGCTTCGAAAGCGTATTCTGGATCCCATCGATCGCAAACGCGCCATGCGAGCGGCACAGGTCGCTGCGGACTAAGAGGTTATAAAAATGATACTGGTTGGTGGAGAAAATCTTATAGATTTTGTTCAAGTGAAATCACCGCAAATTCATCTGCTCTATCAGGCCATCCCCGGCGGCTCCCCTTATAATTGTGCCAGAGCCATTGCCTGCCAGGACATTGAAGCGGGCTATCTCACTCCAATTTCATCCGACACATTTGGCGATCTTCTGGCGAAGGGACTGAGCGATGCCGGGGCAGATTTGTGTGCACCGCGTCGGGAAGAACCCACTTCACTCGCAATTGTTTCCCATAATAACGGCCAGCCGATCTATCAGTTTTACCGTGAAAACACCGCCGAGCGCATGGTTTCGTTTAACCAACTAAACCAACACACCCCGGCCAATGTCAGTGCCTTTCATCTTGGTTCGCTTTCAATTGCCGATGGTGAAGATGCGGAAATTTGGACTGAATATTTTGTCTCACAAAAACAAAAACAGGTTTTCACAAGTCTTGATCCCAACATTCGTCCGGCGTTTATCTCGAACCGTGGTTCCTACGAGAAACGGTTTAACCGCCTGCTTGCTGAAACCGATTTATTGAAACTCAGCGATGAGGATTTAGCCTGGTTATATCCCGATGTTGCGTTGTATGAAGCCGCGCAGCATTTGCTGGAGCGCTCAAGTGCAAATTTGTTGATTGTAACGCTTGGGAGCGAAGGGGCATTCGCATTATCAAACAGAAAAACAATTCAAATTCCAGCGGCTCCGGTAAAAAATATTGAAGATACAATCGGTACCGGCGATATATTCATGGCAACCCTGCTGGCGGAACTCAGCCGAAGCAAAAAGTTGAATTCGAAGGCTTTGAAACTTATGGCGGAAGCAGAAGTGGTTGAACTGCTGGAGCGGGCGGCACTAGCTGCCGCATTAAATTGCGAAGCCCCCGGTTGCAATCCGCCGTCGCTGGAGGAATTGAATAATCGTTGGCTCAACAGATAAAATTTAACGGAAATTTGGAGCGGGCGATGAGATTGAAATATATACTATTGCAACTTGATGAGGTGTGAATATCACTCTACAGAAAATTGCGCAGAAAACACTATTTCAGATACCAACCCCACGGTTTTTCGCTCTCGTAACGGGTTATCTGCTTGGTTTCGAGATAGTTCTCATAGCCCCACCGGCCCAGCTCACGCCCGATTCCCGATTGTTTGTAACCGCCCCAGGGTGCTTCTGTGAACGTTGGTTGTGAACAGTTAATCCAAACAATTCCTGCCTGCAATGCACGGGCCACCCGTTCTGTGCGCTCATCGTCTTTTGACATGACTGCGGCAGCTAACCCAAACCGACTGTCATTGGCCATCCGCACCGCTTCATCTTCTGTGCTGAAGGGCATTATGCAAACGACCGGTCCGAAAATTTCCTCTCGCCAAATCCAGCTTTCCTCTGGCATGTCTACAAAAATTGTTGGTTCGACAAAAAAACCTTTTTCAATTGCATCTGGAACACCGCCGCCGGTTAATACTCTGGCTCCCTCATCGCGCCCGCGCCGGATCGCTGCCAACACCTTTTCATGCTGCCCCTTGCTGACCAGCGGCCCAAGCAGAATGCCGTCATTCATTCCGTTGCCAATGGTTATTTTTTGTGTTTCCTCCACAAGCCGAGCCAGCAATTTCTCATAAATTTCCTGCTCAACCAGCACTCTTGACGTGGCGGAACACACCTCTCCCTGGTTCCAGAATATACCGAACATTATCCACTCAACAGCTTTATCCATGTCGCTATCAGCAAAAACAATGAAGGGTGATTTCCCGCCAAGTTCGAGAGAAATGTTTTTGATATCCCGGGACGCAGCCTGCATCACTTTGCTTCCCGTTGGCACAGAACCAGTAAAGGCGATTTTGTCGACACCGCTGTGCTGGCTGAGCGCCTGGCCGGCATCAGGGCCAAGCCCCGTGACAACATTTAGAACCCCCTTGGGCAGGCCTGCTTTATCGCATATATCCGCCAGTTCAAGGGCAGTTAAAGGTGTTAATTCAGAAGGCTTCAAAACCATTGTGCAACCAGCAGCAAGCGCCGGGGCAACCTTCCATGCGGCCATCAGCATCGGGTAATTCCACGGAATTATTGCGCCGGCGACCCCAATCGGTTCGCGCACAACCGTGGTTGAAAAACCTGGTTCAGAAAGAGGTATCTCTTCTTCGCTCTGATTGTCAGCACGTTTTGCGAGTTCCGCGAAATATCGGAAACAACCGACAGTGTCCTCAATATCCCAGATGGCTTCCGGCAGCGGCTTGCCGTTATCTTTAACTTCCAGCTTGGCGAGCTCTTGCGTCCGGGCTTCAATTCCATCGGCGATTTTTGACAATGTGATTGCTCGTTCTGTACCAGAAAAACGCGGCCAGGGGCCTTCATCAAATGCCCGTCTTGCAGCATTTACCGCCGTATCGATGTCTATTTTACCGCCAGAAGAAACCTGATGGAATATCTCCTCATTTGCCGGGTCAATAACATCGAGCAACGCGCCATTTGCAGCCGCGCGCCATTGACCATCAATATACAGTTTGTTTTGCATCATTCTTGACCTGACAGGTTGGTTGAAACAGGGTGATCACCAGCGCAATCCACTACGCTCAAATCTGTTAATTTTCCTGCTGACTTGATAACTTGAAATTCCTAGATTACGATCTTGAAGAAAAAGAAGCATAGTATCGCTGGCGCAGATATCCTCCCGCAGAAGGAGGAAATATTACCAGGGAAGTAAAAGGGAAGGGAGGAAGTTATGCGAGAGCATATTTCTGAAATTGGAGACCTGATCGATTCAATTGACAGCCATGATTTTCTCAAGGCTTCTGCTGCGATGATATGTGATCTGTCGAACTCGAACTATTCGACCGTATTCGTCTACGCCAAAGACCAGGCACCCCTGTATGTTTATGATAGTTTCGAAGGCCGCAAGCACAAGGATGCAATTCGCACTTTCATCGACGAAACCTATATTATAAGTCCGTTTTATCGCAAGTGTGAGCGTGGGATTCGCGCAGGCCTGTATCTGGCAAAGGATCTTTATAAACCCCACGATGGCGAGGTGAAAGATATGGTTCAATCGCTGGAATTGGCGGTTGAGCATTCTGAGCGGGAAGAACTTGGTTATCGAACACGCAACTGGCCAAAACTTCAGTCCGAGATCAGCATGGCTATTCCCTTGGATGATGGGCGAATAGTTGAAATTGCAATTTACCGGGATTCTCAATCTGCGAGTTTTGAGAAAAAATTTCCCGATGATCTTGCCGAAATGTACCCTGTATTGGGCGCCTGTTTCCGGCGTTTCTGGTCGAGGAATGAATCTCGATTTTATAATCAGCGAAAACCCGCTTTGAATGGTTTTGCTCCCTTACTTTCCAAACGGGAGCGTGAAGTCATTGATCTGATACTCAATGGCCATTCTTCCGAGGCCATCAGTTTGATTCTAGGGATTTCAATCACCACGGTAAAATCTCACCGTAAAATGAGCTACCATAAAATGAAAATTTCTACCCAGGCGGAACTGATGTCGCTTTATCTCATGAGCCTGCAAAAAAACTCCGATCACCTCATATCACGGCATTAGAGTCGTTCATCGTTTCGCGGAAACGCTGAACGATACTAATGCTTTGTTTTTACGCGGTTCCTTATCCTTTTGATGATTCCATCAAAAGGAGAACGGCTCTAATGCCAATTAATGAGCAATGATCTGGCTCAGGAACAGTTTGGTACGCTCATTTTCCGGATTGTCAAAAAAGGTTTTTGGTGGGCCTGTTTCGACTATTTCACCCTCGTCCATAAACACAACCTTGTCAGCAACCGAGCGGGCAAATCCCATCTCATGGGTTACGCAAATCATGGTCATACCTTCCTGGGCAAGATCAATCATCACATCAAGAACCTCTGAAATCATTTCCGGGTCCAGTGCTGATGTTGGCTCGTCAAACAACATGACCTGCGGGTTCATGCACAGTGCACGCGCGATGGCGACACGTTGTTGTTGCCCGCCAGATAATTGCGCCGGGTATTTATCCGCTTGCTCGGGAATGCGCACCCGCTCGAGAAACTGCATGGCGGTAGCGCGCGCCTCAACTTTGTTGGTCTTGCGCACCAGTTTGGGAGCCAGCATCAGGTTTTTAACAACAGTAAGGTGAGGAAACAAATTGAAGCTTTGGAACACCATGCCAACCTCACGGCGCACCGCATCAATATCCTTCGTGTCGTTTGTCAATTCGTTGCCATTGACAATAATGCGCCCTGCATTGTGCTCTTCCAGCCGGTTGATACAGCGGATCATGGTGGATTTTCCAGACCCCGAAGGGCCACACACCACCACCCGTTCTCCCTTGTTTACCACAAGATTCACATCTTTGAGTGCCTGGAAATCACCAAAAAATTTATCGACGTTTTCAAGCTGAATTACCGGCTGTTTTCCGCTTCCGGCCATATTATGATCCTTTCTTCAGGTAACGACTCATGTATCTTTCAAAATATCCAAATCCTCTTTGGATAAAAAATGTCATGATCATGTAGATTATCGCCAGGGAAATAAAGATTTCATAGGGAGCGAATGTTTCCGCCACAATTGTCCGCGCGATACCCATCATATCAACCAGGGTAATAGTGCTGGCCAATGCGGTTGATTTCATCAAACTGACAACATCATTGCTGTAGGCGGGTATCGACAGGCGGATGGCAATGGGCGCTGTGATATAAATAAACCGCTGGCGAATCGACAGCCCCAAAGCGGCGGCGGCTTCCCCCAACCCACGATCGACGCCCTGAACGCCACCACGAAATATCTCGGACAGGTAAGCCCCGTTGTTCAGCGAAAGAGCGAGGATCGCACAGCCGTAGGGTTCGCGCAGGACTGGCCAGAATATGCTTTCGCGTATAAATTCAAACTGCGGCAGACCGTAATAAATGATGAATATTTGCACCAGAATGGGTGTACCCCGGAATATGTAGATATATACCGTTGACGGCCAGACAAGATACCATTTGCCGCTGATGCGCATCAGCAATAATATAACGCCCAGCACTGTGCCCAAAACCAGAGCAATAAACATCAACTGCAAGGTGAGACCCATGCCCATCAGCATTTTGGGGACGGAATCCCATATAAGCGAAAAATCGAAACTCATCGCGCCCGCTCCAGATGTTTGTTGGCGTTTTT
>QILU01000133.1 GCA_003233475.1 Ahrensia sp. | reverse complement strand
AACTGGTCAACACGAGCCGTAACATTTGAAGAGGCCCGGCCGGAACGGCGTACCGTCTCGCGAACCCGCTCTAAATCGCTACTCAGTTTCTCCTGGCTGAAAATACCAAGGCTTTTGGACTGCACGATACGTTTAAGCAGATCATCTTTTACTTTGTCATTGCCTTCAAACAATACCAGATTGATTGTTGCATTTTCTTCAACCTGAACCACCAAAGTGTTGCCACGCTGAACAATTCGCACATCGGAAAACAAGCCGGTTGCAAACAACTGGCGCAATGATTCATCGGTATCAAAAGAAGAAAAGCGGCGACCGGGCTTGATGGTTAAATAGGAGCGAACCGTTTCCGCATCAACGCGCTGGTTCCCCCGAACACTGATGGAACTTACCACCGCCGCAGAGGCTGTCGTGGTGGTTGCTTCCAATAGCGCGAGACCGGTTGTGGCAGACGCCCCGGCAAGCACAAGAATTACAGCGAATACCCGCGCAAATGAAACAATCATTCGGGTAAAGAAGGGGAACGAAGAAATCATAAAAGGCTCTTGCTCTCAAACTAGGTATGCGGGCATATTTGCTTGCCCCAAAATTGAATTTCGTTTGGCACGTGAAATGCAGTTAAATTACGGCAGATTTCAACAATGCTTAATTGTTTGTACAGTCTTTTTTTACCAGTGCAACCACTCTTATCCCAATGTATGACCAAATTCTTTCCATAGGGATGAAATCGCAACACCGCGTGGGTTATTAGTAAATGAAGGGTTAATATTCCACCGCTTCTTTGGCATATTTTCCGGGAGATTGCAGAAAAAATGCAATGAATTCGGCGGTATTGCTAAAATTTTAGCGAATCTATCGATTCTTGTGGATTTTAGCCAAATGAGCTGAAAATTCGCCGGACATCGTTAAACGTTGCAAATAGCATCAACATCAAAACGCAAGTCACCCCGATGCGAAAGGCAATATCCTGAGATTTTGGCGATAGAGCTTTTCCCCTCACGGCCTCATAGGCGTAAAACATCAAGTGCCCGCCATCCAGCATGGGAATCGGCAGGAGATTCATAATCCCGATACTCACAGAAAGTGCCGCGGCAAGGCCGATTAATTGAATAATCCCCAAAGTTGCCACCTGCGAGGTTATATGACCAATGCCCAACGGCCCGCGCAATTGTTTGGAATCCTGTTTTCCCTGGATCAATTCGCGAATGAAATGATAGGTACGGGTGATAGTTTGGCCGATTGCATCCAGGCTTTTAATAAATGCGTCCACAGGCCCCAGCTTAAAGCGTTCAAAGTTTTCAGGGGACTGGTCTGGCCCGATACCAACCAGGCCGGTTGAATATTCGTTCCCAAACTGATCCTTGCGGGTGGTCATGCGTGGGATGAGATTTATGGTTATTTCTTTTCCATCCCGCAACAGGCCGAATTCAAGGCTATCGCCGGTTCCGATATAGGTGTAGCGGCCAATTTCTTCGAAGCCAATTATTTTGTTGCCCTGAATAGACACCACCCGGTCGCCGACTGCGATACCGGCTTCTTGTGCGGCCGAGTTTTCCTGTACAACGCCGACAATGGGCGCAAGACGCGAATCCCCATAATACATGAACAGGGCCGTATAAATCACACTTGCCAGAATGAAATTAGCCATAGGCCCGGCGGCAACGACTGACGCGCGCCGCCACAGAGCTTTATCTTCAAAGGCCCCTTCCCGCTCATTCGCATCCATATTTTCCAAAGCTTCCCGGTCGGGCTTGCTGGTGGCATCCGCATCCCCGTGAAATTTCACATATCCCCCAAGCGGAATAGCGCACAACTTCCAGCGCGTTTTGCGCTTGTCATAAAAGCCAAATAATTCGGGGCCGAACCCAAGCGCAAAGGCTTCCACCTTAACCTTGTTCCAACGCGCCACAAGAAAATGGCCCAACTCATGAAAGAAAATCACAATCGACAATACAAAAATAAACGGAATGACTTTCGTTAACAGAAAATCAAAAACTGTCAGTGGTGCAGAAAAAAAGTCCATAAATATCTATCCGAATTCGTCGCTTAACTTAAAAATTGTTTGTTTCAGTTACCATTGTTTCCTGGGTTTGAAGTTGGTCCAAGATGTGACGGTTGTATTAATTTTGTATCACTTTCATGTGGCATTAAGGGCAACCATTACGGCCACCGGTACTGCCGCGGCCAATAATCCATCCACTCTGTCCAAAAAACCGCCGTGACCAGGAATGAGCTGGCTTGAATCCTTCACATCAAACAGGCGCTTTATCCACGATTCAAACAAATCTCCCGCTTGAGAGGCAATCGAGAGCAACGCCGCGAGAAGCCATATGTATCCCCCTTCAAATGAAGCCACACTGGTTTGAAATATCAGGCCAACAATTATTGCCCCTATGAGCCCGCCGACAGCTCCCGACCAGGTTTTTTTGGGCGAAACCGACGGCATTAATTTCGCTCCGCCAAACCGTCGCCCGGAAAAATAAGCCGCAATATCTGTCGCCCAGACCACAAAAAACACCAGCATCAAAAGTGCAAAACTCCCATCATTGCGAATAATGGGAAAAGCAATGGCAGGAATGGCGCAGTATAATGCACCCAGCCCAATCCAGCGAACATCAGATTTTTCTTCGCCGCGGCTCAATACTTCAAGCGCCAGCCCAAGAGCGAGAAACCCCAGCAAAACCCAGATAAGAACCCCGCCGCCAACCCCGAACAGGGACGCAAGTAATATGGCTCCAAAACCTGCGGTAAGCAGCGCTTCTGTCCCATCAAACGGGGTTCGGCGAACCATCGCCTGCCATTCATAAAACAGCACCGCCGACAGGGCGATGCACATGAGTGTAAAGGGCAATCCCCCCCACCAGTTGATGCCAAGCGCAATGACCAACAAAACAATGGCCGACAGGATACGCAGGCCCAGTTCGGTTTCAAAAAAACCCAATTTGGTGTTTTGATTATTCACGCGCCAGCCTTGGTAATCACACTTCCAAAGCGCCGGTTGCGGGCGTGATACTCACGCAGTGCGTTTTCAAAATGCGATTTATCGAAATCGGGCCACAGGCAATCAAGAAATACAAACTCAGAATAGGCCGCCTGCCATAACAGGAAATTTGAAAGCCGCATTTCACCAGAGGTGCGTATTATCAGATCCGGATCGTTCCATTCAGCAGTATCCAGTGCGGCGCTAAGAATTTCATTGTTAATATCATCCGCGCTCAACTCCCCAGCCTCAACTCGCCTGGCAATTTTTCTGGTTGCGCGAACTATTTCATCACGAGCACCGTAATTAAACGCGATAACCAGCCGAGTGGCGGTATTATTTCGAGTGAGATTTTCAGCCTCCTCCAGCAGGGGAAGAATATCGCCGGGAACATTATCCCTGGCCCCGATAATGTTTACTCGCACATTTTCCTTGTGCAGTTCTGCGAGATCCCGGCGAATAAACAGTTTTAGCAACCCCATCAACTCACTGACTTCCTCAGCCGGGCGGCTCCAGTTTTCAGATGAAAACGAAAACAATGTCAGGGTTTTTATTCCCAGTTCTCCCGCTGCGCGAACGGCAGCGCGAACGGCTTCGACCCCTTTTCGGTGCCCATGGGTTCGCGGCAAGCCTCTTGCCTGCGCCCAACGGCCATTGCCGTCCATTATGATGGCCACATGTCTGGGCACCACAAGCTCCCCGCTTCCCAATTGCGGGCTATCTGATATTGATAAAGATACTTTGCCGGGCATATGCCGCCATTCCTTAAATCAGTAAGCGTTTTTTACAAAACAACAGGGTTAAACCTGCATAATTTCGTTTTCTTTTGCAGCAAGCACTGTATCTATTTCAGCAACCAGCTCATCGGTCATTTTTTGAACTTTATCGGAATCCGCGCGGGCGTCATCCTGACCAATCTCCTTGTCTTTTTCAGCCTTTTTCAAAATTTCCATAGCATCCCGACGAACATGGCGAATGGCGACCTTGGCGTCCTCTGCGTAGCCTTTGGCAACTTTAACCAGCTCACGGCGGCGTTCTTCATTCAAATCCGGCAACGGGATACGCAGGCTTTGTCCATCCACCACCGGGCTCAATCCGAGCCCTGCTTCACGCACGGCTTTTTCAACCGGACCAACCATGGACTTATCCCATATTTGCACAGTGATGAGTTTTGGTTCAGGCGCGCTCACATTGGCAACCTGATTTAACGGCATTTTCTGCCCATAGGCATCAACCATTACCGGGTCAAGCAATGCGGCTGAAGCACGCCCGGTGCGCAGCCCGGCTAGGTCTTTTGAGAACGAAGTGATAGAAGCTTCCATCCGTCTCTTCACGTCCAAGAGATCAACTGTATCTGCCATAATGATTTTCCTTTATTTATCTCTCTGGAGTTCGTGGCCGATATTTGAAAACCAATTTGCCTCAAAAACCTTACCCGCCGCTTACTCGCTTGTTTGTTTATGAAGTGGAAATACGTGTAAATGTCCCCTGCCCGCATAAGACCCGCGCCAGTTCGCCCTTTTGATGAATGGAAAACACCACCACATCTATTTTGTTGTCCCGGGCCAGTGCCACGGCTGCCGCATCCATAATGCCTAAGTTTTTTTCCAGCACATCATCATGGCTTAAGGTGTCAAACCGCTTGGCGGTTGCATCCTTTTTGGGGTCTGCACTGTAAACCCCATCCACCTGGGTTCCCTTAAATATCGCCTCAGCACCAAATTCTGCAGCCCGTAGGGCGGCTGCGGTGTCTGACGTAAAATACGGGGAGCCGGTGCCTCCGGCAAAAATAATGATGTCCCCACGCTCTCTTGCTTCAATTAAACCGCGCTGGGTAAAACTATCGCAAACCTGCGGAACCGACAGCCCTGAAAGTACGGTGGCCTTTACGCCGCGTTTATCAAATTCCATCCGCAGGGAAAGCGCATTCATTATTATGGCGAGCATGCCCATTTGATCACCGGTAACCCTGTCCGCCCCCTTGGCGGCAAGCGCGACTCCGCGAAAAATATTCCCGCCCCCTACCACAAGCGCGATTGAAACCCCCAATTTGGATGCTTCAACAATATCATCAACCACTTTGGAAACTATATCCGGATCAATCCCAAAGCTCTGTTTTCCCATCAGGGCTTCGCCGGATATTTTATACAATATGCGGGCAAAAACTGGTTTGCTCATCGAATCTAATTGCCCCTGTCTGGCTGAGTTACCCCTGAAATACACAAAGGGCGCCCCGTTGTCACGGGGTACCCTTAGCGATTACTGAACACTTGTCAGCAGATATTGTGCAGTTTGAAATTATGGCCTGCCTTTGGAGTCGTTCAGCGTTTCATAGAAACGCTGAACGACTCCAAAGTTTTGTTTTTACGCGGTTCCTTATCCTTTTGATGGTACCATCAAAAGGAGAACGGCTCTACTTGCCCAATTGCTTTAGCGGATTGATTGGTTGTGAGTTTTTGCGGATTTCAAAATGCAAAATTGGCGATGTGGCGTTTCCGGAACGCCCGGATTTTGCGATCACCTGTCCGCGCCGCACCTTGTCGCCTCGCCGTACCAGCGTAGCGCTTGCATGGGCATAAGCCGTCACCCATCCGCCTTCATGGCTCAGCAGAATAAGTTTACCAAAATCTTCCAACTCGGAGCCGGAATAGATCACGGTGCCGTTCTCGCTAGCCTTAATTGGGGTTCCAACAGGCATGGAAATATCAATGCCGTCGTTCACTCCAGTAGAAGTGCGTTGGCCAAATTTCGAAATTATCCGGCCCCGGGCCGGCCAACGAAAGCTGCCTGCGCTGGTTTTCGCAACGGTCTCAACTTTTTCGCTGGCGCGCGCGGCAATGGAAGATTGTTCCAGGGGAGAAGATTGCTCTACAGGTGCCGAATAAACCGGCTTCACCGGCTTCTTTTTGCTCTGCGCACTGACAATACTGCCGGTGGATATCGGGTCGATTGATTTTTTCTGCTTGTTTGCTGCAATAACGGTTTTTCCAGCGGGTGGAATGCGCAAACTCTGGCCAATTTGCAGGCTGTCTTTATCCAACCCGTTGAAGGCGCGCAAAGCAGCAACTGAAACACCTTGACGTCTAGCCACCCGAGACAGTGTGTCACCGGACTGAACAACGTAATCCCCACCTTTTGCTGCCGTAATTGCAGGTGCCGGCGCTGGAATTTGCTCTACCTTTGCAGAGGCCACTTTCTTGACCGTCGCGGAGACCACTTTTTTGGCGCGCGGTTTTGGCATAGCGACTACATTTATCGCCTGCTCTTTCAAATCGCTGGAAGAACGGGAAACATTGGCGACAGGGTTGCTATCGGGAGCCGATACTGAAACCGATTTGGCATAATT
>QILU01000030.1 GCA_003233475.1 Ahrensia sp. | reverse complement strand
GCCGCTAATACTGGAATGAGCGGATACTATAATAGTTGGCAATAATTTTCTATCTGAATTGCCCGTGATAGGCATCATTCGGGTGCATATCTGTCGCGCTGGCCACTCGATTGGTCATGTTGAAAAATCCGATGACATTGGCGATGTCCCAGATATCCCGATCTGACCATCCGGCACCCCGCAATTTCTGCCGATCTTCTTCGACAATCAATTCCGGCTCTTCGGTCAGCTTATTAGCAAAATCAAGCATAGCCATTTCTTTTGGTTCAAGATTTGCCACCCGGTAATTCATCACCATCATTTCCCCAAGCATAGGGTCTTTTGAAAGCTGGCGAACCGCCGCACCATGGGCGGTGAGACAATAGAAACACTTGTTCACGGACGAAACGACAACAGCAATCATTTCGCGTTGCAGTTTTGTCAGGCCGGAATCCCCCAACATCAGATCATTGTACATATCGGTGAAGGCGCGAAGCTTGTCCTCGTTAAAGGCATAGGCCTTCAAAACATTTGGAACCATGCCCAGTTTTTCCTCACAAAGCTCAAAATAGGCTTTGGTTTCGTCCGAAACCTCGGTTTCCTGTTTAATTTTCAGCGCAATTGCTTCTTTTTCTTGCATAATTGCTCTCCCTTTGTTTCGATGATCACACTGCTTGCACTTTGAAGGACAAATCCGATGGTAACTCAATTCGGACAAGACAATACTAAGCTCATTTTGGCAGCAATAAAACATCTGCCGAAGATAAAACGTGTTTCCGCAAAACCCTTTGCAATGTCACTTTTTAAGGGCGCCTCTATCGAAGACCTGAAGGGCCAGTCCCCTAAAGCCCTGGCTGATCTTATTGCAAAAGGGCAAAAGGCTGCTGGAAAGAACACCCTTAGTGTCGAAATGTTGGGCAATGATCAAACTCTCATACTGCTGAGTATGAGCAATCGCCCTTTTATTGTGGATTCTGTGCTGGCAGAACTCAGCTCCCAGGCATCAGATATAAATTTGCTTGTACACCCAATTATAAACGGCAAATCCGTGATGATGGTGGTGCTTGGCCCCACCAACAAGATTGAACGAAAAACAATACGCTCAAACCTGGCCAATATTCTTGAGCAGGTGCGCCGGGTTACCTCCGACTGGAAACCCATGTTGGCTCGGATCGAGCAGGCAATTGGCGCATACCGCCATACGCCGCCGCCTTTGCCGACGCAGAAAATAGCTGAGGGCATACAGTTTCTGGAATGGCTGGTGGACAATAATTTTACCATTCAGGGGATGCGCGAATACACATATTCCGGTTCTCGCAAAACCGGTAAACTCGTTCCCGTTAAAGGGTCGGCTCTGGGTATTTTGCGCGATGAAAAACTTCATTTGATGACCCGCGGTGGTCAACCGGTTGTATTGACCCCGGAAATTCGGGACTTTCTGTTCAGCGAAGACCCTTTAATAATCACCAAAGCCAACCACCGCTCTCTTGTTCACCGGCGTACCCATCTCGATTACATCGGTATAAAGCTTTATACAAAAGACGGGAAATTGTCGGGTGAAATGCGGATTGTTGGGCTGTTCACTTCTACCGCCTATACGAAGTCAGTGTTGACCATACCCCTGTTGCGGCACAAGGCCCACGCGGTGCTTGAATATTATCAATCGGAGCCGGACAGCCACCAGGGCAAAGCGTTGATCAATATTCTTGAGACCTGGCCGCGGGACGAAATGTTCCAACTGGATATTTCCACTTTGATAAAATTCTCCTTTGTCGCGGCTCAATTGGATGAACGTCCGCGCATTCGTGTACTGCCCAGGGCCGATAAATTTGACCGGTTTGTTTCCATTATCACCTATGTTCCCCGTGATCGGTACAATACTCAAACGCGGCAGCGCATTGGTGAATATCTCGAGCAGGCTTACGAAGGATATCTGTCTGCATTTTACCCTGATTTCATGGAAAACGGGCTGACGCGAATCCATTTTGTTATCGGGCGTAAACACGGCAAAACCCCTTTTGTGGCTCGTGCGAAGCTTGAATCCTCCATTAGCGAAATATGCCGCACATGGAGCGATAAGTTCATCGCTTTAGCAAACTATCCGGTTCCGCACGATTTTCCGCTTGCCTATCAGGAGCACGTATCACCCAAGGCGGCTATTTATGATTCCCACCTTCTGGAAAGCCTTTCAGATGATGCTCAGATTGCCATTGATTTTCATGACACTGACGAATCAACCGACCAACCAAACCGGGTATCCTTGAAACTTTTTCACCTGAACACGGCTGTTCCTCTTTCGCGCCGTGTTCCGCTGCTGGAGAATATGGGATTTAGTGTCATTGAAGAATCTACCTTTGACATTATTCGCGCAGACGGGGTGGAGGTTTTTTTACATGACATGGTGCTGGAAAGTGCCTCTGGTCAGGCGATTGATCGTGAAGTTGTTGACCCTTTGCTGGAAGATACCCTTCTAGCGGTTTGGAGTGGACAGGCTGACAATGACAATTTCAACGGTTTGATTCTATCAGCTAAACTGGATTGGAAAAGTGCAGCGGTTTTTCGTGCCTACGCCCGCTATTTACGTCAAATTCGTTCTCGTTTTACCGTGAACAGCATGGCTGAAACGTTGTCAAACTACGCTCAAATAACCACCGATCTGGCATCGTTATTTGAAATTCGTTTTGACCCGAAAACAAAAAATCGGGCAAAAAAAGAAAAGGCTAAAACGGCGAGTATCCTGGCCGCCCTGGAAAATGTTACTTCCAGTGATGATGATCGAATATTGCGCAATATTCTGAATTTAATTTCCGCCACCCTACGGACTAATTTCTATTCACCCGTTTTGCAATCCACGGGATCCGAGATCGCGCCAACTCCGGTGCTGGCCTTTAAGGTTGATCCCTCCCTCGTCAAAATTATGCCCCAGCCGGTGCCCTACCGGGAAATATTTATTTCTTCCCCTCGGGTGGAAGGACTGCATTTGCGCTTTGGTCCGGTTGCCCGTGGCGGGTTGCGCTGGTCTGATCGTTCGCAGGATTATCGCACGGAGGTGTTGGGGCTGGTTAAAGCCCAACAGGTGAAAAATGCGGTGATTGTGCCGGTGGGTTCAAAAGGCGGATTTGTTCCTAAACTTCTGCCTTCCGGCGGTGATCGCAACGCCTGGTTTGAAGAGGGCAAGGGCGCTTATAAAGTGTTCATCACGTCCCTGCTTTCGCTCACCGATAATCTGGTGAACGGCAAGGTTGTCCCGCCAAAAGATATTGTCCGCCACGACGGAGACGACCCTTATTTTGTGGTTGCCGCCGACAAGGGAACTTCGACATTTTCCGATACCGCCAATGCCATATCTCAGGCCAGTGATTATTGGCTCGATGATGCTTTCGCTTCCGGCGGCAGCGCTGGATACGACCATAAAAAAATGGGCATCACCGCCCGCGGCGGATGGGAGGCGGTCAAACGCCATTTTCGGGAAATAGATCGCGATATCCAAACGCAAGAATTTTCCACCGTTGGGGTGGGAGATATGTCGGGCGATGTGTTTGGTAATGGCATGTTACTTTCCAAAAAAACCCGTTTGATCGCCGCATTTGACCACCGGGATATATTTATTGACCCGGATCCCGATCCGACATCCTCGTTTAAGGAACGGGCACGGCTTTTCAAAATGAACCGGTCCAGTTGGCAAGATTACGAACAAGGCCTGATTTCGAAAGGTGGCGGAATTTATCCGCGATCTTCCAAGAAAATTATGCTTTCTAAACAGGCGGCAGAGGCCATTGGATATGAAGCGGGCGAACACACCCCCCAGGCGATTATGAATACCATTTTGAAAGCGCCGGTTGATCTTATTTGGTTTGGCGGAATTGGCACCTATATTCGGGCTTCGCACGAATCGGACGCCGATGCGGACGATCGGGGCAATGATTCAATTCGTGTCACTGCGAAGGAATTGCGTTGTAAAGCTATTGGTGAGGGGGCCAATCTTGGAGTTACCCACCCGGCACGAATTGAGTTTAATCTGCTTGGTGGAAGTTGTAATTCTGATGCCATCGACAATTCTGCTGGCGTCAATTCATCCGATGTGGAGGTGAACATAAAGATCGCCCTTGCTGCGGCGATGAAATCTAAAAAACTGACCCGACCAAAGCGCAATAAATTGCTGGGGAGCATGACAGCAAGTGTGGCTGATCTGGTTTTGCGGAATAACTATCTGCAAACCTTGGCTATTTCTCTTTCTCAAAAACGAGGCATGGAGGATTTTGCCCATCAGCAGCGGCTGATGCAGTCGTTGGAAGCCCGTAACCTTTTGAACAGGGAAGTTGAAGATTTGCCGGATGATGCTCTGCTGGCTGAACGGCGCACCTTGTCTACTCCCTTAACTCGCGCTGAGATAGGTGTTTTGCTGGCCTATGCCAAAATTGTGGCTTTGGATGATCTGGTTGCTTCCGATGTGCCCGATGATCCGTATTTGAGCGAGTTGCTGGTCAATTATTTTCCCCCTAAAATGCAAAAACCCTATGCAAAAGAAATCAATGGTCACCGTCTTCGCAGGGAAATAATTGGTACCGTACTTGCTAACTCCATGATCAACCGGGGTGGCCCGACCTTCATTTCCCGGGTAGCAGACAGAACCGGTGCTAAAATTGATGTGATTGCCCGTGCCTATATTGCTGTTCGAGATGCATTTGATTTGCCGAAGATAAATGATGCAATTGATGCGTTGGACAATAAGGTTTCAGGTGAGGTTCAACTGGAGCTTTATGGAATCGTGCAGGAACGGGTAATAAGTCAAACTGTTTGGTTTGTGCGTTACGGAGATTTCTCAAAAGGACTGGCCGCTACTATTTCAGCTTATCGCAAGGCGGTGGAAGCGTTGATGCCGAAATTGGAAAAAATTATTCCCGGTTTTCTGGTTCAACGCATTGATGCGGATACCGCCAGATTTAAGGAAGCCGGTGCGCCTGAAGCGATAGCTAGAACCCTTGCCCGTCTGCCCATTGCGGGCCTAATTCCTGATATTCTTTTTGCTGCCACGCAAACCGGAAAATCTCTGAATAGTGCAGCAATGGTCTTCTTTTCCATCACCGATACATTTAGGATAGGCAAGATGGTTCAGGCTGCGCGAACAATTGAAACCAGTGATTATTATGAAGGGTTGGCACTGGATCGTGCCCTGCAAAGCCTGCATAAAGCCCGCCGCGACATTGTAATTGATATATTGAATTCAGGGGGGAATTCCGAACATTGGCTGAAGGCCAACCATGAAGCAGTTGAAAGTACGCTGGCGCAAATTTCCGGTATTGTGGAAAGTGATCAGGCAACTGTTTCGCGACTAACAGTCGCCGCAAACGTGCTTGCCGATTTGAAACGAATATGAGTGGGATTAGAGTGTGCCAGTCTTTAACTGATAACACTCAGGCTGCGAAGAGCAGCCCGCCGCTTATGTGGCGCGCTCGCGCAGGCGGTTCGCAAAGCGAACCTGCCGTGAGCACGTTGAAACTAGAGCGATTCCGTCAAAGACGGATACGCTCTAGTGATCGTATTTACATTGGCTGTGATCGCTAAAAGCCTCGATAATTTGGCATTCTCCCACCTGGCCGGAATCGGTTAACTCAGAAATTCGTTTCAATTCACGCTCCAGTTTTTGCAGATGTGAAATTCGTTCACGCACTGAAGACAAGTGCCGTGAGGCTAAACTATGGGCATTTTTACAAGATTGTTCAGGAGAATCACCCAGCACCATGAGTTCACGTATATCCGCAATTGTCAGCCCCAGCTGCCGCCCATGGCGAATAAACTGCAATCGCTCAAGCCCTTGTTTGGTGTATTGCCGTTGATTTCCTCGCGATCTTTCCGGCGTATTAATTAGGCCCACCTTTTCATAGTACCGGATGGTCGGAATTTTAACCCCGGTGCGCCTTGATAATCCACCAATTGAGAACATTGTTTTTCCTTAAACCTATACTCACTAGAGGTTCTATAATCTTAAAAACCCTTGCAATCAACATGATTGAGAAATTTTTCAATACTGAACATCACCACCACATCAATCCGAAAACCGGAGAACTCTGTCGGCCTTTACCGACTTTATCTTTACCCCTTCCCATCAACAAACTTCCGCACTATAAGCCAGCCAACAACTGGTTATCTTCCTTTCCAGTTTCCTATATATAAACGGAAATCTCCTGCCCGTTTGATGGTGAATTCAAACGGCTGCGGTCATTTAATAATTCAGGCATAAGATTATGGCACTTCGCAACATCGCGATTATCGCGCACGTTGACCATGGCAAAACGACGCTCATTGATGTTTTGCTCAAGCAAACCGGCACCTATCGCGAGAATCAGGCGATTGAAGAACGGGCAATGGATTCCAACGATCTTGAGAAAGAGCGGGGAATTACCATTCTTGCCAAAGTGACTTCTATTCAATGGAAGGGTGATCGCATTAATATTGTGGA
>QILU01000166.1 GCA_003233475.1 Ahrensia sp. | reverse complement strand
ATATCCATCAGATATTTCCTTTTACACTTGAGACAATTTTGATGCGGTAATGAATGAGCGTATCGCAGGCCAACACGAAAAACAGCAACATGCCTTGAAACACCCTGGTTGCCCTGTCGGAAATTCCCAGTGAAATTTGTGCCGTCTCCCCGCCAATGTACGACAGCGCCAAAATAAGCGCGGCAGCAATTATTCCCAACGGGTTCAATCGCCCTAAAAAGGCGACAATAATTGCGGCAAAGCCGTAACCCAGCGAAAGAGTGTCATCGAGTTTTTCAACCGAGCCGGAAACTTCTGCAATGCCTGCAAGCCCGGCAAGCGCACCGGAAACGAGAAAGGCGAAGATGGTCATTTGTTTGGCGCTGAAACCGGCAAACCGCCCTGCCCTTGGGCTTTGCCCCAACACCGCCACTTCAAAGCCCTTCAATGTTTTTGACAACATAAACCACACAACAAGCGCTGCTATAACAGCGAACACCGCCCCATAGTGGGCATCGCCATTCTTGACCAACGTGGGGAGCACTCCGCTTTCGTTGAAGGTTTTGGTTCCGGGAAACCCCATGCCTTTGGGGTCGCGCCACGGGCCGCGCACCACCCAGTCAACCAATTGCTGGGCGATATAAACCAGCATCAGGGAGGTGAGGATTTCATTGGTGCCAAATCGACTTTTTAGTATTGCAGGAATAAAGGCGAATAGTGCGCCACCAGCCATGCCCATCAACATCATTAGCGGAAGCAGTAAGGGTGAGCTCCAGTCGTTAAAATATACCGGAATAGCCGCCCCGATCATTCCACCAATCAGGTATTGCCCTTCCGCCCCGATATTCCAGTTGCCGGAGCGAAAACAAACCGCCAGCCCGATTGCTATCAACGCCAAGGGTGTTGCTTTAACGATTATTTGGTCTCTGCTCCACGGGTCAGTTAACGGTTCAATGAAATAGGTATAAAGGGCTGTCACAGGGTTTTTCCCGAGCAGGGAAAACATAATAGCGCCGGCTATCAGGGTCAGCAGCAGCGCCAAAAAAGGCGACAGATAAGCAAATGTTGATGACGCCCCGGAACGTTTTTGCAACTCGATCCTCATGCCGCCTCCCCCCCTCGTGCCGCCGGGCCACCGGCCATCAACAAACCAATCTGCTCGCGGGTCATTTCCGCAGCAGGGATGGGCTGGGTCAAATATCCATCGGCCATGACCGCGATGGAATTTGCCACCTCAAATATTTCGTCCAAATCTTGGCTGATCATTACGACGGCTGAACCACTGGCTGCTAAATCGATCAGCGCCTGGCGAATATGAGCGGCAGCCCCCGCATCCACCCCCCAGGTGGGTTGGTTGACGAGCAACAAAGAAGGCTGACGATCCAATTCCCGTCCGACAATAAATTTTTGCAAATTCCCCCCTGAAAGCGCTGCCGCAGGAGGGTTCTCCGCAGATTTTCGCACATCCATGACATCGCTCACCCGTTTGGTGGCTTTCGTGATGGCGGTTTTGGCAATTACGCTCAATTTGCCGAATTTTTGAAACACCACGTCATCGGAGGCATGGCGGGCAAGGAACATATTGTCGGTTAAAACCATCGCGGGCACCGCCCCGTGGCCAAGTCTTTCTTCCGGCACAAAGGCTGCGCCAATCTGGCGACGCTCTGAAATATTCATGTGCCCCGCGTCTTTTCCGCAGATGACCACCGTATTGGCCTGGCTCTGTTTTTCTTCGCCGGAAATTGCCTCAAACAATTCCCCCTGACCGTTTCCGGCAATGCCGGCAATGCCAATAATTTCTCCGGCCCGTGCTGTTAGCGATATATCTTTTAGCGCCACCGCAAACGGGTGAGATGCAGGCATGGAAAGGTGGTTGAGTTGTAAAATGATTTCTCCATCACTTGCCCCTTCTTTGCGCACCACATCTTCAATATCTCCCCCGACCATTTTGGAAGCCAGGCTGCCTGCGGTTTCTTCCCTTGGGTCACAGGCATCGACCACCTTGCCATGGCGCATGATGGTGGCGGCGGAACAAATTCGTTGAACTTCTTCCAAGCGGTGAGAGATATAAAGAATGGATTTCCCTTCGTCACGCAACCGAAACAGGGTTTCAAACAGGGTGTCCGCCTCTTGCGGGGTCAGTACAGAAGTTGGTTCATCCAGAATGATCAAAGTCGGATCCTGCATCAGGCAGCGAATGATCTCAATGCGTTGGCGCTGCCCGACAGAAAGGTCGCCCACAAGCGCATCAGGATTAAGCGGCAGGCCATATTGTTCGGAAAGCGCGCGGGCTTTGGTGGAAACATCCTCCAGCTTTACATCTGCACCAAATGAAAGGGCGATATTCTCGGCCACCGTCAAGGCTTCGAACAGGGAAAAATGCTGGAACACCATGCCAATGCCAAGAGTTCTCGCTTCCGATGGAGATTTCACATTTACTTCTGACCCGTTCCAATAAACGGACCCGCTGTTGGGTTGCAGTGAGCCAAAAAATATTTTGACAAGGGTGGATTTTCCTGCCCCGTTTTCCCCCAGAAGAGCATGAATTTCACCCTTTTGAATGGAAAAATCCACGGCGTCATTGGCCTTCAACTCGCCAAATATCTTAGTGATCCCTCGCGTTTCCAGCAACGGAGTTTGTTGATCATCAGTCTGAGGATTGAAATTCCCAACCATGCCAAAAACACTAGAACAGATAGCCACTGTGCGCGACTCATTTGAGACTGTTTCCACAAGCCGGAATTATGCGACTTTTCCAAGGTATTGGAGAACAAAACCGACGCAATAAAGATAAATTCCGGAGATCGCAATTCCCACTTTTGCGAGTTCAGGAACGTCATAATTGTAATACCCGGCGTAAAGCGCCCAAAGCCCACAGGCTGTCCAGAGCGCGAAAACGCCCAATGTATATGGTCGCCATACGCCATATTTTCACCCTGACCGGGTGAACAAACAGCAAGGGGGTAAACGATAAAATGGCGGATACAATTACCACCGTGAAGGCCACGTACCACCCCGGTTCAATCACATAAAGAGTGAACACCACCATGTTCCAACAGATGGGAAAACCGATGAAGCAGTTGTCCCGGCTTTTCATACGGGTGTCTGCGTAATAAATCGCGCTGGTGCAAACAATCAATGCCGCACAAATGAACGAATACAAATCCTCCAAAAACCCGCTTTGGTAAAGGGCGAAAGCCGGTATCATTGCGAAGGTCACGTAATCGATAATGCAATCCAGTAATTCGCCCGACCAATTAGGCAACACTGATTTTACGTTGAAATAGCGCGCCATGGGGCCATCGACACCGTCGACAAGCAGGGCAACCCCCAGCCAGAACCACATGTTGGTGAACCGACCTTCAGCCGCAGCCACAAGCGCTAAAAATGCCCAAAATGCGCCTGAAGCGGTGAACAAATGTACCGAGAACGCAATCAAAACATTGTTAGGGGGGCGGGCCATCGACCCCCTTTTAGCGCAGGCGGTAATTAATGCCAAATGGTATTGACGGAAATGTTACCCTCCCCTTTCGCCCGCAGATGGAAAACTCTATATTTCATTTATAAAGCTCAACCCGGACTGGTTTCTATGGCAAAATCACCTGAACATAAGTCCTATGCCGTTTGTGTAACAGGCGGCGGGCTGGTTGGCTTAACGGCTGCGCTGCAATTGGCCAACATTTGCAGCAACCGGGGCCATCGTTTGGCGTTGATTGCTCCGACAAGAAAAGACCAAGACAAGCGCACCACAGCCATGATGATGCCTTCGATTGATGTATTGAAAAACATCGGTGTTTGGGAGGGAATGGAGGAACATTCGGCCGGGTTGAAAACCATGCGGCTGATTGATGGGAGCAACCGTTTAATCCGCGCACCGGTTACGGATTTTCGATCGCTGGAAATGGGCATGGAAGCCTTTGGTTACAATGTTCCAAACGAGCGCATTATTAGTTCTTTGGAAAAGGCAATATCTCAACACCCGGCCATTGATCGGTTCCCTACCCTTTTGAGTGCGGCTGAATGTGAAACAGATGCGGTGCATCTGGAACTGGCAACGGGTGAAATAATAACCGCCCAACTGGCCGTGGCAGCCGACGGTAGAAAATCTATATTGCGCGAATCCGCTGGCATTAAAGTGCGAAAATGGTCTTATCCGCAAACTGCGCTTGTGCTCAATTTCAGCCATTCTCGGCCCCATGGCGGGGTTTCTACGGAATTTCATACTGAAACAGGCCCTTTCACTCAGGTTCCGTTACCTGCCAACAGGCAGGCGCGCCATCGTTCCAGCCTGGTGTGGGTGGTGGAGCCGCATCAGGTAGAGGAATTGCAGGAAAAACCGCTGCCGGAGCTATCTGAAATTATTGAAACCAGATTGCAGTCCTGTTTTGGCGCGGTAAGTGTTGAAGCCTCCCCTCAAGCATTTCCCCTTTCTGGAATGAGTGCCCACAAATTTGCGGCCAACCGGGTGGCACTTGTTGGCGAAGCCGGGCATTTTTTCCCACCAATCGGGGCGCAGGGCTTCAATTTGGGCCTGCGCGATGTAACCGGTTTGAATTCCGCTCTTGAGAGCGTAAAAAGCGACTTTGGAAACGTTGATATTATAAACAGTTACAGCCGAAGGCGAATATTTGACATACATTCGCGCACAGGCGGTGTTGATTTGTTGAACAGATCGCTATTGACCGATTTTCTTCCCGTCCAGGCCGCTCGTGCTTTTGGCCTTTCCGCTTTGGGCAATATTACGTGGCTGCGAAAATTGGCCATGCGCCATGGCCTGGGGGCATCGGACACCCGCTCCCGCGCCAATTAAGAGCCGGGAAACAGATCAGCCGGTAAAAGGCCGGCTCCGATAAGATAAAGCAACCCGGTGATTGTAAACACCGAACCCAGCGTTGTAGCCATAATCATGGTGGATGCCCGGCTTACCCAGACATTATATTGTTGAGCAATGACAAACACGTTGGTGGCGCACGGCAGTGATGCCAACAGCACGGCGGAATAAACCCAAACAGGTTCAAAATCTCCTCCCCAACTAAGCAGAATATACACTATGGCCGGATGCACCAGTAATTTGATTGGCACCAGCACACCAACGACTTTTGGGAGCTTACCGCCGGAGTTCATTGCCACCGTTACCCCCATGGCAAACAGGGCGCAAGGAGCCGCTGCACTGCTCAGGAAGCCCAGGATTTTTTCAACCGGCAGTGGTGGTCGCACCTCCAGCACCGCAGCTGCTACGCCAAACATAGTTGCCAGAATGAACGGATGGGTGAGTATACTTTTTAGAACAATGAAAACTGTTCGGAGTGTTCCTCTTTTCTTCCCTTGCCCGCCCAAGGCCATCAACAGGGGGGCAAGAATAAAGTGCAAAGTGTTATCAAAAGCAATGATGAGTGCCACCGGCACAGCTGCCCCCGGCCCCAATGCCGCCAACGCCAGCCCTGGCCCCATATAACCAATATTTCCATACGCCCCGGACAGCCCTTGGATGGTGCTTTCAGGGATATCTCCGTCGGTAACAAATACACCAACGCAAAATGCTATTGCAAAGGTGCAATAGGTGCCCAACAAAGTTAAAAATATGAAACTCCAATTGGTCAGTTCTTCAACAGGAGTGCGGTACAAAAGGTTAAAGAACAACGCCGGGAGAGCTATGTACACGATGAAAAAATTCATCCACGCCAAACCGCTTAAAGGCAGGTTTTTAATTTTCGCGGCGGCAAAGCCTAGGAATATGAGGCCAAAGAACGGGAGTGACATGCCTAGAATTTGTGACAAAGTTTTCTCCCCGCTGGCGACACGTTCCTTCCCGGCTACAGCCCATTTGAGGGGTGGTCAAGTTCGAGCCAGGCTTCCCACCTCCCGCAACTTTATTGCAGACGACGCAGAATTGTTCGTATAGACTAAATCCGGGGCCCATGATGGGCACAGGGTTCGGACAGTTTTTATGATTCGAAGTGCAAAATTTCAGATAGGTCAGATCGTTAAGCATCGGGTTTATCCGTTTCGCGGAGTGGTGTTCGATGTGGATCCCATCTTCGACAATTCCGATGAATGGTATGATGCCATTCCGGAAGAAATTCGCCCGACAAAAGACCAGCCCTATTATCACCTTTTTGCTGAAAACGAAGAGACTGAATATATCGCCTATGTGTCTGAACAAAACCTGTTGGTTGATGATCACTCCCTGCCGCTTCGCCACCCCCAGATCGGGGAAATGTTTAAGCGGAATCGCGACGGTCTATATGTGGCTCGAGATCAGATCAGCCACTAATTTTCAAAATCATTACATGAAGCGCGTTAATTGCTATCTGCTTTTGCGGCGTCTTGAGCAGCTTTCAGTTTAGCAGCAGTTTCCAACGACTTCTTTTTCAACGCGTCTTCAAGAGCCTTGTTTCGGTTCGTAACCTCATCCCGTTTCAAAGGCGGGCCGGTGTAAGCAGCCGTAAATCCTTTGAGAGTTACCTTCACGGGGTTTTTCTGAGCCCTGAAATTGGTTGAAGTGAGGGTCAGCTCACCGCCTTTTTTGAGGGCCTTGACCAGGCTTTCGCTCAATTGAATTTCCGCCAGGCAACGGTCCGGCATGCACAAGCTGTAGGGCAGCGTGTTGACCTTGCCCTTGTCTATTTGAACTTTAATCCCTTCGGGAATATAACGCCCGGAGGGAACCGCCACCTGGAATATCCGACGCTTTGTTTTGCCTTTTGATTGCAATAAGTTGACCGAAGTAACCAGCTGCTTGGTATTTGTGACAATTGAAAATTGAACGTTACAAATATCAGTCTCACCGATTTTAGAGCAAATTTTGACCCACGACGGACCAGCGCTTTGCGCAGCGGCCTGAGGGGAAGAAACGAGCATGGCGGCGAAGGCTAGCCCTACCATGCTGGTGGAATTTTTGAGAACGCGAGGTTTCGAGATCATGGAAAGGTTTCCTGTAAACGCTGAGTATTTATTCCACGCAGTACAAAATACTTTGAGAGACGTGAAATTGGACATAAAAAACTGACTGACTTTGGTTTCCATAGCAATTGCGGCATGAAAATGACACCCCAATAAATTGATCATTCTCGCAGCCTTTTTTAGCAATCGTTTCAGCTGCAGTAAATCAAATTTCTGCCTATCCAGAATAGTCATGGTAGACTTGGCGGAACGAATCAAATGCGCGCTAACTTCGTTAAATGGGTTGTTCTTTCAATAAATCAGGATTGATGATGTTTCATGCTTCCAAATTTGGGCCTATTGGCGCATTAGTTATCGCTTTGAACATAACCTTTTTTGGCTCTACAGGAAGCCTGCGCGCGGAACCAATGCACGGTGTGGCCATGCAGGGGGCACCTGCGCTACCGGCAAATTTCAGTAATTTCCCTTACGCAAACCCCAATGCCCCTAAGGGCGGGAAAATTGTCTACGGCGTTCAGGGGTCTTTTGATGATCTGAATCCGTTCGATCTTAAAAGCATTCGTACCGGCAGCCGTGGCCTTTGGGACACTGTGTTTGGCAATCTGGTTTTTGAAAGCCTGATGATGCGCTCACGGGACGAACCTTTCACACTTTATGGATTGCTCGCTGAGAAAATTGATTTGCCAGAGGATCGCTCCTGGGTGGAATTTTTCCTCAACCCCAAGGCAAAATTTTCGGACGGGGTTCCGGTGAAAGTTTCTGATGTATTATTCACCTTCAATTTATTGAAAGAAAAGGGCCGTCCCCCCTATTCGAGCCGGATGAAAGCCGTCGAAAAGCTGGAGCAAACTGGTGAATTCAGTTTCAAACTCACTTTCAACGAGCGTGCTTCGCGCGAAACTCCCCTGCTGTTTGGCCTGATGCCCGTATTGCCTGAACATGCGACGGACGCCGAAGGATTTGGCCAATCGACGTTAAAGCCGCCCATTGCCAGCGGACCCTATATTGTCAGCGAAGTGAAGCCGGGGGAAAGCATCACTTTTTCCAGGAACGATGATTATTGGGCCAAGAACCTGCCGTCTCAAAAGGGATTTTTCAACTTCGATACCATCAAGATAGATTATTACACTTCCGGCACCGCGCGCTTTGAGGGTTTTAAGAAGGGTAATTTTGATGTGTATCCTGAAAGCAGTCCGTCAAAGTGGCGCACTGCCTATGATTTTGCGGCGGTAGCTGACGGCCGGATTGTCAAAGAAATATACCCGAAACGAACCCCAAGCGGCATGTTGGGGTTTGTCTTCAACACAAGACAAGCCAAATTCAGCAATCGTAATGTTCGCAAAGCTCTGGCCATGTTGTTTGATTTTGAGTGGGCAAATGAAAATCTGTTTTACGGGGCCTACATTCGAACATCTTCCTATTGGCAGGATTCAAAACTTTCATCCCTCGGTATTCCCGCCAGCGATGGGGAGCGGAAATTATTAGCCCCCTTTCCCAATGCGGTGCTTCCTGACGTGATGGATGGCACCTACCGTGCTCCGGTTTCCAACGGCAGTGGTGTTGACCGCAAATTGCTACGCGCCGCTTTGAGCCTGTTTCGCCAAGAAGGGTTTTCCCTCAAGGACGGCAAGTTGGTGAATGAAAAAGGGGTGCCCCTTGCTTTTGAAATTATGATTTCAGGAAGTTCCGGCATTTCCGGACAGGATGTTGAACGGCTGGGCCTTGCCTATAAGCGTACCGCCGCCAAACTTGGAATTGATGTAACCCTTCGGCTGGTGGACGATTCCCAATATCAGGCCCGTAAAGGCACCTTTGATTATGACATGACGGTGGTGCGCTATTCGTCTTCGCTTTCTCCAGGAGCCGAGCAATATTTTCGCTGGGGGTCGAATTCAAAATCAGCCGAAGGCAGTTTTAATTTTGCTGGAACCGCTGAACCCGCAATTGACAGCCTGATTGATGCCCTGCTGGAAGCCAGAAACGATGAAGCCTTTATCGATGCGGTTCGCGCCTATGACCGGGTTCTCATTTCTGGCCATTATGTGGTGCCTCTTTATCATTTGAATGAAACCCGCATATCGCGCTGGACCAAACTGCAAAGACCTCAAACAACGCCGCTTTACGGCCCGCAACTCTCCACATGGTGGGCGAAATGAGCACCGTAAGTACAGATAGGGTGCAGATAGATGTTGTGTCAGACGTTATGTGCCCGTGGTGTTATGTGGGCAAACGCCGGTTGGAAAAGGCGCTGGAATTGGTCAATGGTGTTGAAGTTGAAGTGCATTGGCGCCCCTTCCAATTGGACCCGACCCTGCCGCCCGAAGGCCGGGACAGGCGTGAATATCTGGAGAAAAAATTCGGCGGTAAACAAGGGCCAAAGAAATTTATGCCACCATCGAAGACGCCGGGCGAAATGAGGGACTGGACTTTAATTTTAAGGCCATCAAAGTCTCACCCAACACTATAGACGCCCATCGGATAATCCGCTGGTCCATGAACGAGGGCGCATCAGTCCACGATGCTCTGGTGGAACACCTGTTCCAGATATTTTTCATGGACGGCAAGAATATAGGTAACCACAAGGTGCTCATCAAGGCGGCTGAACACGCGGGTATGGACGGTTCAATCGTCACCGCCCTGTTGGCCACAAACAAAGACCGGGACAAGGTGGAACAGGCCCTGCTTTATCGTTGACAACAAATACGCCGTCATGGGCGCACAGGAACCACAAGCAATCGCGGATGCGATCAAACAGGCGGCAGAAATGAAGGCGGTCGATGCCCCGGGGTCGAGCGATTAAACAACTCTCCCCAATTCACAACCCCTTAGCCACCGCATCAAATGCCATCAGCTGATCAATTAACGCGGCCAGTTCATTTAACGGTACCATGTTTGGGCCGTCGGATGAGGTGGTGTTGTCCGGGTCGTCGTGGGTTTCGATGAATATCCCGGCAACGCCTACTGCAATGGCGGCGCGGGCCAGCACCGCTACATATTCCCGTTGACCGCCGGTGGAGCCGCCCTGCCCGCCGGGTTGTTGGACGGAATGGGTGGCGTCAAAAATAATCGGCGCGCCCATCGCCGCCATTTCCGGCAGGCCGCGAAAATCATTGACCAGGGTGTTGTATCCAAAACTCGTTCCGCGCTCCGTCATTAATATGTTTTTGTTGCCACTCTCGTTCAGTTTTCCCAGCACATTCTTCATGTCCCACGGCGCCAGAAACTGTCCTTTTTTTACGTTGATAACATTGCCCGTTTTGGCGGCCGCCACCAGCAGGTCGGTTTGCCGACACAAAAATGCCGGGATTTGCAACACATCCACATGGGGCGCAACAATTGCGCAATGCTGTTCAGTGTGAACGTCGCTCACTGTTGTGATATCAAATTCCCTGCGTAAATCGCTGAATATTTCCATCGCCGCATCCAGACCAATTCCACGGGAAGCGCTCAAGCTGGTGCGGTTGGCCTTGTCGAATGAGGATTTGTAAACAAAGCCAATCCCGGCCTTGTCGCAAATCTCTTTAATGCTTCCCGCCATAGTAAAAGCGTGGTCACGGCTTTCCATCTGGCAGGGGCCGATGAGCAGGGAGAATGGTTTTGTCTGGTCGAAAATTGTATTGCCGACTTTGACTGTTGAATTTGTTGCCATATCAGCCGGTTTCCTCAAACATGATCGTGGTGCCCTGCCCCTTTGCCGGGGCAATCAGAATTCGCGGGCCACGGGTAGAAAACTTCACCCCTTGTTTTTCCAGATAAGCCCGGGTTGTGGCCAAATTTTGAACCCCCAATACATAGGCCTGAAACTGCATACCGCGCTCTTTTCTTTCACACTCCATCCCATAAAACGCCTGCATGCCGTCTGGGGATAATACACTGACCAGGCCGTTGCCCACGGTAAATGACATGCCGAAGGAATCCGCCTCCATCTCCCGCTGATTCAAAAATCTCTGCATGAAATATTGAAAATCAGTCGGGTTCACTTCGCTAAGTATCACTTCCTTCAACCCCGCCACCCCGTTGGCATGGGATTGCAATTCGCTGCGATCAACCTTTGGCGCATTGAGGGTTTGACAGGAAAAGAATTGTGCGTCCGGGCTTCGCGGATCAGCGGCAAATGCGAGGTGAAACGTTATTTTTGCCTTTTCTCCAGCGGGAGTTTTGAAGGGACGCGAGAAGCGAACCATTTTTCCACCCGACATGCCATTTTTTGAATAAAATTTGTGATCAGCCTTTGCGTCATCGGATTTAATCACCAGATGGGAAAAGCCCTCAACCCCCCGGCGAAAACGATAGTTCTGGTCGTTGGCAACAAAGGTATTGCCGCGCCGCGCTTTTTCTTCGCAGGTTTTTCGCTGGGCAATTCCCAGCGGTTCTAACATGGTATCATCTTTCAGATACACGCAACAATTTTCTGTTCCAAATGGATGTTTTCCATCCGGGGCGACGGTGAAGCCAAGCTTCTGGTAGCGCGCACGGGCCACATTGATATCGGCCACAGGTAAAACCAGATGGTCAAATAACCGGGGTGAGTTGTTTTTTGTCATGGACTGTTCCTGCCCCGTTGGATGGTAATGTTCAAGTGGAAACTGCGGCGGCTTTCAGCGCTTCAGGAAGCATCTGGGCCAGCAAATCCAAATCAACGTCCTTGCCGGAGGATATTCTGATACAGCGGTTTTGCGGCTCAACAAACGGCATGCGAATGAACACATCCCGTTCCCCCAACTCGGCCACCACCCGTTTGGCAAAATCCACCCCCTGACCGCAATCAATTGCGACGAAATTGGTGGCGGTGGGAAGCGGTTTCAAACCATTTTCCATCGCAATCTGTGCAATGCGCCGGGTAGATTTTTCAGTGCGAGTAAGCACCGCCTTGGTCCAGTCTTTATCTTCTAACGCCGCCAGTGCCCCGGCCTGGGCAATGAGGTTTACCCCAAAATGATTGCGTATTCGATCGAATGCTCCAATCAAATCCTCGTGGCCAATCGCATAGCCAATCCTCGCCCCGGCCATGCCATGAATTTTTGAAAATGTCCGCATGCGGATTACCCGTTTATCATTTATATCGAGAGGAAGCAGGCTCCCCTTTGGGGCAAACTCGCCATAGGCCTCATCGAGACAAAGCAAACAATCTGGCGGCAGTTGCTCAATCATGTTTGCAATTGCATCTGCAGAATGAAAACTGCCCATGGGGTTATCGGGATTGACCAGATAAACCAGTGCGGCGTTGTTTTCCTTGACCGCAGCCACAAGCCCGTCCAAATCCTGCGCATCGTTTTTGTAGGGTACGATGATAAGCTTTCCTCCATAACCCGCCACATGATAGTTGAAGGTCGGATAGGTGCCCAATGTTGTCACCACCGGGGTGTTTTTCTCCACCAGCAGACGAACCAGCACCCCTAAAATTCCATCAATCCCCTCTCCCACCAGTATGTTTTCAACCGGGACACCCAAATGTTTGACCAGCCCGTTGGCCAAATCAAAACTGTCTGACATGGAGTATTTCCAAACCTGCGTTGCCGCTTCCTCCATCGCAATAAGCGCTTTGGGGGAAGGCCCGAACGGGCTTTCGTTTGCACCAAGACGTGCCTTGAATTTACGCCCTCGCGCGCGCTCCTGGGTTTCCGTTCCCACAAACGGAACCGTGGCAGGAAGACCTTCGACAAGCGGGGTGTAACGGGGCATTTTTAATTCAAACTCACAAATTGATATTTGCATGAATTTACAAATAACCGGTGGGGGGACGCAAGGTATGAACGTCCTAAATTGAATTATTTATTGGGGCGAACCCGTGTTTTTTTGCACTCACATGTTTAGCACTCACGCTGTCGGGCTCCGCCCTGCGCTCCGTGAGGGCGGCGAGATTCTCGCCGGCTCGCGTATCGCTCGCTGTCGCTGGTCGCTCCATTTGTCATTCCCGCCTTTCACCCCTCCGTCATCTCCACCCTGCCTTAACCTTGGCCCACACAATCCCATGCTTGCAGTTTTATATCGGGTACATTACTTCAAAATCTGGAGAGATTGACCATGCATGAACTGTTTATTTCAGCGTTTGTTCTGGGCATATTATTTAATGCAGCGCCAGGGGCCATTTTGGCTGAAAGTTTGCGGAGAGGCTTAAAGGGTGGTTTTGGGCCTGCTTTTGCTGTTCAGATCGGGTCGCTGGTTGGGGATGGATTATGGGTTGTTCTTGGGCTGCTTGGCGCGGCTGTTTTAATATCTATTCCTTATGTGCAACTGCCGCTGGCTTTATCTGGCGCGCTGTTATTGGGATATCTTGCCTACCAAAGTTTTCGAGAAAGTTTGAAGCCATTACCTGCGAAAAACACTGTTCCTTCAAACAGCGAAAATAAAAGTGCGTTGCTTACAGGGGTGGCATTATCAATAAGCAACCCACTCAATATCGTTTATTGGGCAGCCCTTGGAGGTACAATTACGGCCTTATCTGGAGAAACTCCGGGGTGGGGTGAATTTACGATATTCGTATCAGGGTTTATGTTGTCTTCCATATTATGGTGCTTTTTTGCATCCGGCATAATTTCTATCACCCGACAATATATGTCGCTCACGCTTTGGAGAGTTTTGCACATTGGATCTGGATCAGGGTTAGTTATTTTAATGCTAATGGTAATCCGTGGGCTAATCACAAACCAGGAATAAGCTCCTGAAAAGTCTAACTCGTCCGTAAGCGCAACCCACCTAAACAATCTCCCCCATCGCCTTCAAGAACTTCATTACTTCTTCCTCGTTGTTGTAATGGCAAAGGGAAATTCTGATGCAGGATTTCAGGCCCAGGGGCGTTAAAATGTTGTTTGAATAGTGGTCGGCTTTGCGGATGTGGACGCGGATGCCCTGTTTGGAAAGTTTTGAAATAATCTCTTCGCTATCCCTCCCCTCAAAGGTAACGGATACCAGACCTTTTCTGTTTTGGTTGTCTGCTCCGCCGATAATATTCGCGCCTTTCAACTCCAGCAGACCTTTGGTTTTGCCGCTTCCTTTCAGCATCAATTCCACCAGCACTTCTTCCTGGGTTGCCATAGCGCGGCCGGCGGCTTCTATCCTGGCCCGGCGCTCAATGGCATTGGAAACACGGCTTCCCAGCCAATCGAGGTAATCCACCACATCGTTAAAGGTTGCATAGGAACCGGCGTCCCGCGTGCCCAATTCCCACGGTTCACCGGGGGCGTCCAGCAGGTGATCGTGGGGCATGGCGGCAAGACGGTCTGAAATCCAGGCGATGCCATAACCGTGGCGGGAAAACACTTTGTAGGGGGAGATGACGTAGCCATCGCAACCATATTTCTCAATATCCAGCCCGCCGTGGGCAGCGTGTTGAATGCCGTCAACAATGATAATGCATTCGGGTGAAATTTTTCGGATAGCATTGGCGATCGCCGTCACATCATTGCAGATACCGGTTACCGGTGAAGTGTGGAGGATTGTTGCCACCCGTGTGTCCACGCTTAAATGAGGAATATAATCCTGCGCCGTCACCCCGCCGGTTTTGTTATTGTGCGGTACGGATATGTATGATTTGCCCGCAATTTCCGCCCACCGCACGCAGGCGCTGCGTGTAGCCGGATGTTCTACGGTGCTGCCCACCACCTCACCACCTTTTGCAGTACCAAGACAGGCGGTTCTTATCAGGCGGAACAATAGCTCGGTGCCACTTTCACCCACAAAAACCTGGCCCGTTGGGGCGTTGAAGAAAGTACGAATATTTTCCTTTGCCTGATTGATCACCGCCACCCCACGGTGGGAAGCCGGATTGTCCCGCCCCTGATTATCGGGAATGGCGGCATATTCAGCAGAGCGCTCCACCACCGATTTAAGGGTCAACGAACCACCGGCATTCTCAAAGAAAATCCGGGCGCCTTGATCAGGACAGATATCGATTAAAGCGAACCGGTCGCGGACTTCATCCATCAGGCCGGGGACACTGTTTATCATTTTGTATTCCCAAATTCGGCAATTGTTTTCACCCCTATACAAACAATTGCGCCAAAGCGTTAGCGCAATTGTTGTAAATGGCGGCGATCATATTATTGAGAGCATCAGGGAAGAACGGGCAAAGCCCATTGCCATACGGGTTACTTCCCCCTATTCACCTGCAGGGGCATGTTGAATCATTAGTATCGGGGCTGCAATTTGCCATCATTAATCAGTTCAATTCGCCAATCATTTTATCCCATATCCCGATTTGTCATTCTCATTTTCCTGGGGCTGGTACTGTCGGCCTGCGTGGCAACACAGGCCTTACAAACAACGCCTTTCAAAATTCCCTCAGCCCGCTATGCGTCGCTGGTGATTAATGCCAGTTCCGGGAAGGTGCTGCATCAGGTTCGGGCCGATGCCATTCGTTTCCCGGCATCGCTTACCAAAATGATGACCATGTATCTGGCCTTTGAGGATTTGCAACAGGGCA
>QILU01000171.1 GCA_003233475.1 Ahrensia sp. | reverse complement strand
TGAACTCCCCAGTAATCCGGCCCACAAGGGCAAACAACGGCCTGAGCCAACGATGGGCAATTGCGGGTATTAACTGCTTTGCCATTGCACAATGTTGGGCGCCCCCTGACACCAATCAAGCGCATCCGCTCCAACGGTAATTCAATAACCCCAAGAATGGGTACACGGTTATGGCAAAGTGCAATCAGGCTGCCAAAATTCGGCAATCCAGTGGCAAATGCTCTGGTTCCATCAATCGGATCAAGCACCCATATGTACTCAGCATCCATGTTTTCATTGTCAAATTCTTCGCCAAGAATGCCAAAATCAGGATAATGTTTTTTGATTTCCCGACGCAATATTTGCTCAACCGCCCGGTCAATTTCTGTCACCGGGCTCCCGTCGCCTTTAACCTCGTAGTCATACCCTTTTTCAAAGGCTTCAACGATGAACGGCCGCACAATTTCCGCCATGTTATCGGCAAACTCAACAAATTCATCCAGGTTGCTCATCTGTTTTTTCCTATTTTTCTTTATTCAACTAAATCAATTCAGAATACTGGCAAATTGCTCCAGCGCGGTATCGATTTCCGATGAAGTATTGTAATGCGCTATACCAACACGCACGACGCCGGTATTCTCATCAATACCCAAATGACGAACCGGTTCGAACGCATAATTATGACCATGCCATACAAAAGTTCCGGTGCTTGCCATTGAACTGGCAATGGTTTGGGGGTCAATTTTTTCGTGGGTAAATGAGATCGTCGGGACCCGCTCAGAAATTCGGTTGCTGTTGGTGATGCCGCGAATGGTTACGCCTGAAATATTCATAAGCCCGTCAATCAAAACCCGTGTGAGGTTGTTTTCATAATCGCAAAATCCATCATAAGCAGTCTGCAACAACTCCCGCCGCGTTCCACTTCCACCCAACTCGGTCCCTAGCCATTCAAGATAGCCCACTGTCTCGATCAGACCACTTAACAATTCGGTTTGCGGGGTTCCGGTTTCAAACTTCTCAGGCAACGCCATGGATGAACAGCGGCATTTGTAGGCATCCAGCTCCTCCAGAATTTCCTGTCGTCCCCACAATATACCCATGTGAGGGCCAAAAAACTTATACGATGAACAGGCCAGAAAATCACAGCCGATTGAATTTACATCAATCAAACCATGAGGTGCAAACTGCACCGCATCAACATAGGTAATAACCTTTGCTTCCCTCGCGATCGATACCAGAGACTTAACATTGTTGATTGAACCAGTGAGATTACTGGCGTAATTGAGGGCCAGAAGCCTAGTTTTTTCACTGAGCAAACTCTGTAAATCCTGCGGTTCAATGCGCCAGCTTTCCTTGTCAAAGGGTAGCCATTTTATAACCAGATCAAGATCCTGCGCCAGATGCAGCCAGGGAGAGATGTCGCCTTCATGATCCATGCGCGTAACGATTATTTCGTCACCGGCGCTAAGGGTGCGGCCGATCGTGCGTGACATATTGAATGTCAGATTGGTCATGCTTGGTCCAATGATAACTTCCTTTGGAGAAGCGCCAAGAAAGTCCGCCATTGCCTGGTGTGCATCTACCCAGATTTGATCTGCCGCCTTGCTGGCAGAAAACATGCCGCCAAGATTGCTCGCGCCATTTGTCATACCCCTGACAACACCATCAATCACCCTTTGCGGAACCTGCGTTCCGGCAGGATTGTCCAGATAAATTCTACTTTGTCCGTTGTCTTTCAGCGCCAGGGCAGGAAACTGTGTCCTCACAGCCTCAATCGGGAATTCTACCATTAATAACTCCTTGGGAATTTGCTCGTCCCACACATGAAACATTGATAGAATTTTAAAGGTGGAGTGGCCGAGAACTCAATCCTCCTTAAGTGGGGTAGGATTACAACAACGCGTCGCGACAACTAAATCCCTAAATTTCCTTAAATCGGTGGTTGGTTAACGAGTTTCGGCACGATTCTAATGATTTCTTGTGACACTTAACACATGTAGAATCCTGAATCTCTAAATAGGCATTGGACGCCGAAGGCCGACGTCATTTTGTCCGCATTACCAACAATTTGAATGTCTGTTTTCGAGATTTGAAGATCGAATATTTGGATTCTCCGAATGTCCGCAAAGGATCGGAAGTCCCTGTTGTTAGTCATTTGCAGATTCCTATATTCCTAATCCCCCAAACGCCGAGAAACATCAGCTACAGAATAACCACGCTTGGTGATTTGATGGACAGCATCATGTTTGAAATCGTCACTGAATTTCGAATTATTCATAATAGTCTCCTTGCCTAATTTTTTTAAGGACAAGGTGTCTATAATTCTAGGGGCTATTCAGGTTGCAGTTCAGTGGACGGCTGCAATGCGGTGCTGGGAGTATGATGACTGCTGGAATTTTGATGTCTACAGACACACAAACTTGGCAATCAGCATAGATAAATCTATGCTCTCACTTTCATTCCCGAAACGAATAAGCATTCAGTTGGAGCAAACGAAGTGGTCGCATTAAGTGAATGACGTATGGCAAGGAATACTGGAGGCTTTTCGTCTGGTTTTCTCCTTCGATAAGGATCTGATTGAAATAGTTTTGCGATCCCTGCATGTCACGTTGACTGCCGTGGTTATCGCCTCAATTATTGGGTTGCCACTTGGCGCCTGGCTCGCAGTAAATCGCTTTCGCTTTCGCCGCGTAACAATTGCTATTCTCAATGCGCTGATGGGCCTCCCTCCTGTCGTGGTTGGATTGATGGTTTATATTCTGTTGTCTCGTTCCGGCCCTTTTGGAGTGTTCGGGTTGCTGTTCACTCCAACCGCTATGATAATCGCACAGGTGATAATAATCGCACCGCTGATTGCTTCAATTTCGCACCAGGCCATACGCGATCTTTGGGCTGAATATCATGATCTGCTGATCTCTTTGAATACAAGCCGGGGTCAACGCATCCGAACCTTGATATGGGATTCCCGCCGCTCGCTCCTCACTGCATCTTTGGCTGGATTTGGTCGTGCCATCGGAGAAGTTGGTGCCATAATGATTGTTGGCGGTAACATCGATCACTTAACCCGGGTTCTCACAACCGCGATAGCTCTTGAAACTGGCAAAGGAGACTTCGCCCTGGCTCTAGGACTTGGATTTATTCTGATCGCAATTGCGATTGCCGTTAATATGGCCATCCATACATTCTCGAAAACTGAGAGGGCACGACAATGGTAGCAAAAGATAAATCCATCCTTCCCCTCTCCCTAAAAGACGCAGTAGTTGGTAAACGAAAGAAAATCATACTCGACGGAATTTCTTGCAATATTACCTCCACTGGCATCACTATTATTATGGGGCCAAATGGAGCTGGCAAGACTACACTGTTGAGGCTCATACACGGTTTAGAGCACTTAAAAAATGGATCCGTTAAGTGGTCAGTTCTGGAAGTGGATGCGCGCGCAAAACAGTCTTTTGTTTTTCAAACACCCATCATCATGCGCCGGACGGTGGTTGAGAATATTGCCTATCCCTTAACTGTGCGAGGAGAGAATAAAAAAAACGCCCTCACCCTGGCGGGTAAGTTCGCCAATGATTTTGGGCTAGGCAAATACCACGATCTCAATGCACAATTATTATCAGGTGGAGAGAAACAAAAATTGGCCATAGCCCGCGCCTTAATAAGCAAGCCAGAGGTGGTTTTCCTCGATGAACCCACCTCAAATCTGGACGGGCAGTCAACAAAAGAAATTGAAGAAATTCTGCTGGCTACCCAGAAATCGGGTACTAAAATTATTATGGCGACCCATGACCTTGGACAGGCCAGGCGTCTTGCAAAAGAGGTGATATTTCTAAATAAAGGCAAGCTTTGTGAGCAAAACTCTGCAACACGTTTCTTTAATTCACCAAAATCCTCACAAGCCAGAGCCTATATCCAGGGAGATATCGTAGAATGAAATTAAGGGTTATTCTGTCTACTGTAGCCTCATTAGCCTGGACAAATATGGTTGTTCAAGGTGCAGAAATAAAACTGGCTGTTACCACTTCATTTCATAACTCTGGCCTTTCGGATATTCTTCTTCCCCAGATAAAAAAAGACATTGATCTCGACGTTCAACTGATTGTTGTTGGCACGGGACAAGCGTTAAAATTGGGACGTGCGGGAGATGTGGATGCTATCCTTGTCCATTCAAAAAAAGCTGAGGAAAAATTTATCCTGGAAGGCTATGGCACCCATCGGCGCGAAATTATGTACAATGATTTTGTTATCATCGGCCCTGTCACTGACCCTGCAACAATCACAAAATCTTCGACTGTTGTTGATGCGATGGAAGCGATTAAAATGAGCCGCTCCATTTTTATCAGTCGCGGCGATGACAGTGGCACTCACCGCAAAGAGCAATCCCTATGGAAATCAGCCGGTCTTGATCCGGAAAAATTCTCATCTGACTGGTATCGCGCCGTTGGTTCGGGCATGGGTGCCACCCTCAATGTTGCGAGCGGTATGAATGGCTATGTTATGTCAGACCGGGCCAGTTGGTTGAAATTCAAAAACAAGGGCGATTTGAAGCTCTTGTTTTCGGGTGATCCTGTGCTCTTTAATCAATATGCTTATCTTCCAGTAAACCCAGCCAAGCATGCCTATATTAAAAATGACCTTGCGAAGGCGTTAGAAAATTGGCTTGTTAGTAAAAAGGCGCAAAAGATAATTGGCGCATATACGATTGATGGCGAAATACTTTTTACGCCAAACGTAAAACAAAACCAGGAACCAGGATAATGGAAGAGGGTCGCAAACCAAACCGCAAAAATCGGCGTGCCGCAGAAGCGCGGGGAGATATGACGGATCGGCGGTTTATGGAAATCGCAGATAAATTCATTGACGTTGCAAACAGCGAGAATGATAAGATTGAGGCAACCGAACTCCATATGGCATTTCTTTATGCGGCGGCCCGCTACAATGCCCATATTGCTAAGAATATTTTGAAGGTGGACGAGCACGAGCCATTTGTCACTGAAATGCTGAAGTCCTATCAGGAGATGCTACGAAACCACCTAGCGGATCCCAGTCTCTAGTTTACGATTAAACTTCTGCTTCAAGTTCAAAGCGACGGCGCAGGGAAATTTTTGGAACGGCAGGCTCTGGATAAACCTCTTCCGTCAATTCAAATTCTTCGCCTTCATCAGGCGGATCTGTCTCATCGATTGCAATTTGCAAATTTTCTTCTTCGACCGCTTCCACCGGAACCTCTTCAACGGCTTCATCAGCCTCTACAATTTCTACTTCTTCTTGCTCCTCGTCATCGGCCATAAGGCCGGCTTTTTTGGCTTCATTCTTGATGTGATCCATGTATCCACGGCCTGCTTCATAAGCGGATTCAAAAGTCTTCATGATCAAATCCGGATTAGCAAAATCTTCATCGTAATCATTCAAACCATCGACATTTGCAAAAATTGGATTGGAGCGCCACAGGGTCATCATCGCTTTCTTCTTCAAAAGTTCGGGAACCCCCTCCTTCCAGAAAACGGACATATCAGATTTTTCGTTTATTTCCGCAATATCGATTGCCTCGGCAGCCTCCCGATTGGCTACAAGTTGAGCTTCGTGTTCATCCTCTTCGGCTTGTAATACTTCGGGAGATATTTTTTCCTGAACGGCCGTTTTCAAATCAATCTCACGCTCAGCAGTAACAGCTAACTTCCGCATTTCCCAGCGTGAGAGTTTTTGTTCCTCGTTGTTATCTTTGGGCATGGCTATCCGTTGTTTAATGTTTTGTCTGAGAAGCAAAAATGGGCGTTTTACCAAATTTTTGATCTTCTAGTTTAAGCTTATCCCGCTTGCGCTTGATAAATTTTTCTTCCACATGATGTTCCTCTACGAAGGCTTGAATGAAAGCTGCTACTGTTTCCGGCATAGCAACTTTTTCGACTATGTCATCGCCAGCATCTTCAAGGTCTTGGGCTTCATAGGCCGAGGCGGTCACGACATGAGGGGTGAAGGGGAACTCCTGCGTTGCATTCTCGTCCTCTTGTAAAACCACATAAAGCACCGATTGTTCTAACATGAGATTAGAGCGTAGAGCTTCGGTGTCTTTACGGTGTAATTGCAAAAACAATGTGCCGGCATGATATTGCACGGCCTCATCCGTTCGTCGCATTTCTTCCCATTTGGCGCGTTCCGGGGCATTCATGAAAACCGAAACAGGCTTCCATATCCAATCCGCCCAGGGGTGAGAAGACTTGCGCTTCTCAACTACAATGCCGAGTGGGATGCTCGCTTCTCGCTCATCAACACTTCGCACTTTTTGCTATCCCAATTATTTCAATTGCTCTTATTGTTGCTCAAAAAAATAACAATTGAAAGTAGCAACGTTTGAGGGCTAAACTGGTTAACGGCGGATAGTATTGCCTCCTGCGTAACCTGGGAAGGGGCACAAAATGAAATTGGGCCAAATCAATTGCCTTATCTGTAATTGTGAAAAGACAATGCCGCTTGATCAGGCCAAGCTGTCAAAAGCTTTGGGTGACAAAGTTGACACGATTCACACCCACCTTTGCCGCTCACAACTTTCCGCATTTGAAGCCGCGCTCAACGATGATTCACCGTTACTGGTTGCCTGCACCCAGGAAGCGCCTTTGTTTCAGGAAGTTGCCGAAGAATTGGGAAAACCCGAACAGGTTTCGTTCATCAATATCCGAGAGAATGCCGGCTGGTCTGAGGAAGCCGGTGACGCCAGCGCAAAAATTGCTGCGTTCCTGAAATCCACGTCCCATGTTTCTAAGCCGGCGCGGTTAAAAGCGATTCATTCTGACGGCATGTGTTTGGTTTATGGTACTGGAGAGCAGGCGCTTGAAACAGCCAAATTGTTGAATGAGAAACTCTCCGTTACCCTGTTGCTATCCAGTGATGACGATTTCGTTTTGCCACGCATATCCGAATTTCCGATTTATCGGGGAGATATTGATCGGGCGGAAGGTTCATTTGGTGCCTTCACATTAACGGTTAACAATTATGCTCCCCTGATGCC
>QILU01000198.1 GCA_003233475.1 Ahrensia sp. | reverse complement strand
TGAGCCAGATTTGTGGTGATGGTGTTTTGGCCATCGGTGAAGACGGCTGCAATATCGCGGGTTCTCTCGGCCAGGGTTTCGTTTATTTGTTGAGTGCGCGTGTCGAGGGCACCTTCTATTTTGTCCACATTGGCGCTCAGGGCTTGCCCCCGCTGTTCAAGACGCAATACCATATCGTCAACCCGTCCGGTCAGGGATTGACCAAAGCTGCTGAGACGCTCGCCCATGGTTTTGTCCACTGCCTGGGCACTTTTATCCATGGTATCGGCCAGTTCCGCCGTGCGCTGGCCCATTTTCTGTACCAGAGCATTGCCTCTTGTGTGTAAATCCTGATCGATGGTGGCGAACTTTTCACTGACCTTTGTTTGAAGATCGTCAGACAGAAAATTTATTCGTTCCGCCAATTCATTTGATTTGATTTCCAGAGCGCTGCTGGTGGCGGTTCCGGTGGCAACAATTCTATTTACCAGAATGTTGCTGCTTGAATCTATCCGATCAGAAATTTCCGTACCTTTTGAGCTAAGAATATCGGTCAGGCTTTCGGAAGCAAAGCTAAGGGAAGCCTGCACGTCTTCAATGGCGTTGGTGGTGGAAATTCCGGTGGCGACCAATCGTTCAACAATGCCGCCGCCTGCCAATTCTATCTGGGAGCCGATCTCAATGCCTTTTTCGCTGAGCTGACTGAGCAGGGTGTTTCCTGCCATGCCCATGGAAGATTTCATCTCCTCATTGGTTTGCCCCAATGCTTCACTGAATTTCAATTGTGCTTCGGCGACATTGTCGCTTATTTGCTGAGCGGATAAATTGAGATCCTCTTTGAGGGTTTCGCTGGCACCGGTAATTGACGAGCGCACCCGCTCGGTGTGCCCCACTATTGCTTCGCGTTCGTTTGCCAATTCTTCTACAAGGCTGCGCATGCGCAGTTCATTGTCGGAATAGGAGCTTTCCAATGTGGAAACTTCGTTGTGAACGAGTGTTTCCAATTCCCCTGCACGGGCCATGGCGCGCTCAATACCTTCATTCAGGGCATTGACCTCAACCCGAACCGCATGGCCTACACTGCGGACTGAATTGACAGCTTCACTTTCCGGTTCAATGAGCCGGTAGGCCGCTTCTGTCATGGAGCGTGCAGCAAGTTTAAGTTCCTGCGAACGTTGCACCATGAAAGCGAAACCCCAAATCAGGAGCAGGGGCAAAACAAGACTGCCAATGAAATAAATCAGGTTTGGGTTATCAGCAATATTCAACCAGGTCGAAGAATTGAACAAACCGTTTTCCACGGTGCGGGTGCCGGCAAGTATGGCAGCCGCCGCCCAAAGGACACTCAACCCGAATGCGAACCAGAATATTGCTGACGAAGGCCTTTGAGCCATTAATGCGGAAAATCGTGCCGTGCCAGAACGGCGATCATCATTGGCTGCGGGCGCACCTGGAGAAAGTGCCTGGCGGGGATTAGCAGGGGCGGCAGCGGGAGCAGCTTCATAGGGATCCCCCAACGCGTCGGCGCTGGCTTCCTGCGTGAAATCAATGTTCAGCGCTTCCTCAACGGCTGACAAAGCTTCTTCCGCTACTTTTGCACGCGTGTTTGGCCGTTTTGCCATAGGTATTCGCCTCGCTGTTTACCGGAATGATTTGAAGTGTATTCACCCCAATCCGGCACAAAATTTTCAAGCTCCACCAGGGAGCCAATGCGGGCAGAAAAGGTGGAGGTTGGTTATTTCACACCTTTTGTTTTTTGGCCTCGAAAATCAAGACCATATGCCAGATCAACAACACGTTGTATTGGCTTTAAAACTTTTTCCGTCCCGCCGCATAACTCCTTTTAATGGGTCAAGACCCAATTTGGTACTCCTGAACCGTGAATCCCACTATAATTTGTTAATTTTGGTTAACAATAATATTGCCCGATTCCAACCCACTCGACTCAATAATCACCAATCTTCATCAATAGTTTACCATAACTGCAACCTTCCTTTCCAGTTAACGGTCGCTCAATATAGTCGGCGCAATTTTAACGAATAGTCTTTGTCTGAATGATGGGAAGTTTTACAATGGCAATTCTGGCGTTTTCAAATCCAATCGAAGTTGAGACCCGTATTCCGACATGCCCCAGTGCGGGCAATCCGGTTGATTTGGTTCATCTTTCCAAACAATCTTTGGGCGATCGGTCTCTGGAACAGGAAATACTTGCGCTGTTTATGAGCCAGTCGGTTTTGTATATCGACCGGTTGGAGAATGCCACCACGGATGATGAACGCAAAATGGCAGCCCATACTATTTTGGGTTCCGCTCGCGGGCTTGGCGCCTGGCAGGTGGCCCGGGAGGCTGAAATTATCCAGCAGCAGTGCCATTTCGGCTGTGATCTTTCCCGTTTGAAGGCGGCTGTGATTGAGGCCAATTCGTATATTTCTGAGTTGTTGAACTAACCGGCCCAGGCGATTCATCACCCCCAAGGGCGAGCGCATCAGTGGAGATGTTCCACTCCATATCCCTTGACTCTCGATCTAAGCGCGCTACATCGGCTTGGACAAATTTCGAAGGGGGCACACGCTCATATGGCTAAAATAACCTATATCGCCCATGATGGCACACGGTTTGATGTTGAGGCAGAGAATGGCTCAACCGTGATGGAGAACGCAATCAAGAATTCGGTGCCGGGTATTGAGGCAGAGTGTGGGGGAGCTTGCGCCTGCGCCACCTGTCACGTCTATGTGGATAAAGCCTGGGTGGATAAGACCGGTTCACCTGAAGCCATGGAAGAGGATATGCTGGACTTCGCATACGATGTTCAGCCGAATTCCCGCCTTTCGTGCCAGATTAAGGTGAGTGATTCCCTGGACGGACTGGTGGTGAAGGTTCCCGAACGCCAAGCATAATTTCGATTTTCCGATTGAGCAATAAGCATGAGCCAGACCGATAATATCGTTGAAACCGATGTGGTGATCGTGGGTGCAGGTCCCGTGGGTCTGTTCGCCGTGTTCGAGTTGGGCCTGCTCGATCTCAACTGCCATTTGATAGATATTCTTGACCGTCCCGGCGGGCAGTGCGCGGAGCTTTATCCCGAAAAGCCGATTTACGATATTCCCGCTTTCCCGGTTATTTCAGGCCAGGGGCTGACCGATCAATTGATGCAGCAAATCGCTCCTTTTGCCCCGGAATTTCATTACAATCGCATGGTCACCGCGCTGAACAAGCAGTCCGATGGCTCGTTTATTTTGACAACCGATGAGGATGAGAAAATCAGGGCCAAAGTTGTGGTGATTGCAGCTGGTGGCGGTTCGTTTCAACCCAAGCGCCCACCGGTGCCCGGCATTGAAGATTATGAAGGAACGTCAGTATTTTATTCCGTGCGCCGTATGGAAGAGTTCAAAGGCCACGATGTTTTGATCATTGGGGGCGGGGATTCAGCGCTTGACTGGACCCTTGGTTTGCAGCCGATTGTCAAATCCATGACCCTGCTGCACCGTCGAGATAATTTTCGTGCAGCGCCAGATAGTGTTAATAAAATGAAGGCTTTAGTGAAAAAAAATAAAGTTTCACTTCAACTTGGGCAGGTCACCCGACTGAACGGTGACAATGGTATGGTGTCTTCGGCTTCGGTAAAAAACAGCGAAGGCGAGATTGTTGAACTTAAGTGCAGCAGGGTTCTACCCTTCTTCGGATTGACGATGAAACTCGGCCCCATTGCGGATTGGGGGTTAAACCTGAATGAAAACCTGTTGCCGGTAGACACCGAAAAATTTGCCACCAGTGAACCGGGAATTTTTGCGATCGGCGACATTAACACCTATCCCGGTAAGTTAAAACTTATTCTTTCCGGTTTCCATGAGGCGGCGTTAATGGCGCAGGCGGCTAAAAAACATATCTCACCCGATGAACGCATTATTTTTCAATACACAACGTCTTCGACCAAATTACAAAAGAAGCTTGGGGTTTAATAAACCCTCTTAACTTCCCTTATAAATCCGCTCCATCCGCCGATAATTCTTTACGTCGCGCGTATCAAACCGCTGATTGCGGATACTGTCGGCAGCGCTCAGCTTTTTAACCAGTGCTTTGGCTTTTCGATCAAGGGAACGACAGTTTTTGGCTGACCCCAGACGAACCAGCCCGCGATAGACCTTGTTGGCAAACTGCTTGTAAAATTTACCGTGGACACGCTCGTGTTTATTGAGCAAACGAAACATTTTATTCCATTTCACCCGGTGCAGACGTTGAACACTGGAAAGATTGCGCGGTTTGGGGAGTTGATAAGAGACCTTCAGCCTCACTTTTGCACCCTTAACCCGGCACCCCTTGGAGGTTTTCCGGCGTAACAACTGATAGCTCAAACTTCTGGTCGCCGTTGCCCAGGCCCGTTTTTGGTTCTTGGAAGAGTAGGGGCCTTTTTGCCCCATCGAGCGGGCCAGATCTGAAGCCGTGCGCCCGGTAATGGCATAAAAACTGGTGCTTTCAGAAATCGACACTTTTTTACTTTGCGCGAAAGCGGGAGGGGTCGTTGCTACAACCAAAGCGATAGCACAGGCAAACCCAAACGCTAAACTGCTACTTATCCTCATAATCACTCCCCATCTGTGCCAGACCCGGATAGGCCATAATATAACGCATAGAGGGGGATGTGCAAAACACAAATGTGTGGATGGTTTAGGAAAGTAAAATTTACCTGTTAACTGGTTTTGTTTTTACTGTTTTTTTCGAACTCCACAAAACGCTTTTGTTCATCTGCATCAAATTTCCTCTGCATTTTATCGTGCTCTTGCAGGTGTTCGTTGATGATCTGGTTGGCCCGCTGTCTGATGCTGACACAAGGCCCCTCACGGTTCAGCTTCAAAAGCTCGGTTTCCATGCTCTTGGCAAATCTAAAAGCGATGGCAACATGAACGGACTCGTGCAAACGGGTGTATTTGTCGATGCTGTCCCAGGCTTTAACCAATTTTGCGGACGCACGGGCGCGGCCGGTCCATTTGGGCAGGGTCACTCTTGCATCAACGGAGACCTTGGCCTTCGTGACGGAGCAGGTTACTTTATTGGGGCCGAATACGATATTGGGAATTATTTTTATCCGGGCAACCGCAACCGCATTGCGTCCGCCGTGAACGCGCGGCCCTTTGCTTCTTATTTCGCGATCTAAGGCTGCCGTGCTGTTCCCTGAAATCTGATAATAATCTACTGAAACCTTGCTTTTTTGCGCAACCTGACAGCCGCTTAAACCCAGCAGCGAAAGGCCGAGTAACAAAAATGGTTGTTTGAGCAATAGATTCGGCATTAATTGAAGTTCCTGTGTGAGGCCCATTCTAGGCACAGATTGTGGCAATATCCAAACGGTTGAGAACTATTATTCGGAAGCAGATTTTTGAACTCCAAAGAGGGCCACTTCATTTCCAGGTCCTGGCGTGGTTGGAATAAGGAACGCCAAGCCTAACGAACAAAGCGCCATTGCGGTTCCTGAAAGAAATACTGCAGCCGGATTCACCAGCCATAACAGGCCAAAGGAGATGGGAATGAAAACGGCGGCAATGTGATTGATTGTGAATGCGACGCCAGTTGTTCCGGCAATATCCGCCGGATCGGCAATTTTTTGAAAATAGGTTTTCTTGCTGATGTCCAGGGCAAAAAGGACGTGGTCAATCAGGTAAAGTGCTATGGCCAATTGCGGGCTGGTAACAAAAGCATAGGCCGTAAACACAATCGCCAGTCCGATATACTGCAATTTCATCGCATTGCGCTCTCCGATGCGTAAAATCAGATTTCCGATGAAAGGAGCGGTAATCATCATCACTGCGGCGTTCACAAAAAACAATGCCGCAATATCCTGGAACGCGTAGCCAAACCGCTCCACCATCATCCAACTGGCGAAAACCATAAATATTTGCCGCCGCGCACCCGCTAGAAAAGTGATGGCATAATACAGCCAATAGCGTTTTCTCAAGACCAGAGATTTGCGTTGAACCGTTACCTCTGGATAGGTGGGGAAGGTGATCACCATGAAAGCCACAAAACCAAAGGTGATACAGCCCGCGATCACGAACATGGTTGTATAACTTAAACCGAACGCTGTGCCCGCAAAAAATATCAACGCGTAAGCGGCAAGCTGCGCCACGCTTCCCACCGCGAGTATTTTGCCCATCGTGGCTGCCGCCGTGGCTTTGGGAAGCCATTGCAGGGTGAGTGACTGGTGCATGGTTTCGTAATAATGAAACCCCATGGAACCGATAAATGTGGTGATATAAAAGCCCAAATGGCTGGGAAAATACCCGGTTGCCGCGGTTCCCAGGCCAAGCACCACAAGTGAGACAAGGGCGAAAGTTTGCTCACGCATGGCGAACAGGAAAAATACCGCAGCGAAGGATAGGAACCCGGGGATTTCGCGGATGGATTGTTGAATGCCAATTTCGCGCCCAGAAAACCCCAACACCTCGCTGGCAAAATTATATTGCAGCGCCGACCATGCCGCAAAAGAGAGTTGCATCGC
>QILU01000037.1 GCA_003233475.1 Ahrensia sp. | reverse complement strand
CGTGGTCATACCCGCCGTACCGCACCTGAAGGAAACAATCAGTGCGCAAATTGCCGATTGGCCCGTCAAGGTGGAGGTAACAGACAGTGCCAAAAACGACGTTATTTTCCCAACGGCCCGCGCCGCACTTGCCACCAGCGGCACCGTGACCCTGCAACTCGCCCTGCATAAAGTGCCGATGGTGACGGGCTATATTGTTGATGCGATGGCTAAACCATTTCTGTTTTTAATAAGTATCTGGAGTACTTCGTTACCGAATTTAATCGCCGACCGCCCTTTTGTTCCTGAGAAAATCAACCAGACAGTCGTTCCGGGAAACCTGGCGCGCACATTGGAACGGCTGTTGATCGACAGCCCGGAACGTCAGGTGCAGTTGGAAGGGTTCAATGATGTTATTGAAGCCATGAGAAGGCCGCCACGGGAGTTAGCAGCCGAAGTTATTATTGAGCACATCACATAGTGACCAGGTTCAGCGCTTGTCTATTTTCGTGTAATCGCGTTGCACCGCGCCGGTATAAAGTTGGCGCGGCCGGCCAATTTTCTGGCTTGGGTCTTCAATCATTTCTTTCCATTGGGCAATCCAGCCAACTGTTCGCGCCAGTGAAAACAACACCGTGAACATATCTGATGGGAAGCCGAGCGCTTTCAGCGTAATGCCGGAGTAGAAATCAATATTCGGATAAAGACCACGCTCCTTAAAATAAGTGTCTTCAAGGGCAATTTTTTCCAGCTCCATCGCCACGTCCAGTATTGGATCGTCCTTGATGCCCAATACCCCCAAAACCTCGTGGGTGGTTTTTTGCATGATCATCGCGCGCGGGTCATAACTTTTGTAGACCCGGTGACCAAATCCCATGAGGCGGAATGGATCGCTTTTGTCTTTCGCCCGTTCAATGAATTCCGGAATTCGGTCCGGTGTTCCGATCTCGTGCAGCATATTAAGGGCAGCTTCATTGGCGCCCCCGTGGGCAGGGCCCCAAAGGCAGGCAATTCCGGCAGCAATACAGGCAAACGGATTGGCACCGGATGAACCGGCCAAACGAACGGTGGAAGTTGAGGCATTTTGCTCATGGTCTGCGTGAAGAATAAATATCCGATCCATCGCGCGGGCCAGTATGGGGTCGACTTTATATTCTGCGGCGGGCACTGCAAAACACATGTGCAGAAAATTGGAGGCGTAATCCAAATCATTTCGCGGGTAAACAAAAGGCTGCCCGACAGAATATTTATAGGCCATGGCGGCAATGGTGGGCATCTTTGCAATCATGCGCAGGGTCGCAATATCGCGCTGGCGCTCATCGGTAATATCGGTTGAATCGTGATAAAATGCAGAAAGCGCACCAACAACACCAACCATGATAGCCATGGGGTGGGCATCCCGGCGAAACCCGGCAAACAATTTTGACATTTGATCATGGATCATTGTGTGGTGGGTTACGCGATCCACAAACGCGGCCAGTTGTTTTGAAGAGGGTAATTCTTCGTACAAAAGCAGATAGCAGGTTTCCAGAAAATCGCCTTCTTCCGCAAGCTGATCGATCGGGTAACCGCGATAGAGCAATATGCCGGCATCGCCATCAATATATGTAATGGCGCTTTCACATGATGCGGTGGAGGTGAAACCCGGATCAAAAGTGAAACAATCAGTCTGTTTATACAGGCTTGAAATATCCATGACATCCGGGCCGACAGAGCCTTTGCGCATGGGGAATTCGTAATTGGAATCTCCGATAGTCAGCTTTGCACTTTTTTCAGCCATGATGGCCCTTTCAAATAATTTTTCACTCACGCGCCATTGGCCTGAGTATCCAGAAGAATTTTCTGGAATTTGGGCATCTTCCGGCTGGCCATGGAGTGGCCTTTTAGTTCCCATCAGAAAATATACGGTGGAAAATGCGCTTGGAATGTCCCTTGAATAGTCGATAAGTCGGCTTTGAACAAGCGGCACGGGGGTGGGGATACCCTTTATATTGCCTCGGTTTCTCAGTAATTGGTCGTATTTACAGGGGTTTTGTCAGCTAGCTTGATCTTCCAGCCGGGAAATGCATTCCTGCTTGTCCAATACCGCCATTACATCGAACACGCCGGGGGAAGTTGTTCGCCCCGTTAATGCGGCGCGGATGGGTTGGGCAACGCTCCCAAGTTTAAGGTCTTGATCTTCAGTAAAAGCGCGAACCTCAGCTTCGATTGCTTCCAGGGTCCAATCAGGAAGCGCATTCAGGCGCGGGACAAGTTTTGAAAGCACATTTCGGGCGCTCGCACCGTCTTTGTCCAAAATTGCCATTGCTTTTTCTTCCATAACAAGCGGGCGCTCGTCGAATAAGAATCGGGCACCATTGATCAGCTCTATCAGTGTTTTTGCCCGTTCTTTCAAACCCGGCATGGCGATTGTCAGTTGTTGTTCGCGGCTTTCGGTCCATCGTTTTGCGAACCAGTCGCCTTTTTCAATTTCCGGCAATATGGTTTTAATCTGCTGAACCAGATGTTTGTCATCGGCGGCACGAATATAGTGGCCGTTCATGTTTTCAAGCTTGGCGAAATCGAACCGGGAAGGGGATTTGCCTATGGCTTTCAAGGTGAATATTTTTTGCAAGCGATCGGTGGTGAAAAACTCTTCATCACCATGGGCCCAGCCAAGCCTGACAAGATAATTGCGCAGGGCTTCCGGCAAATATCCCATGGCACGATAGGCTTCCGCCCCGGTGGCACCGTGGCGTTTGGAAAGTTTTGCCCCGTCCGGGCCATAGATCAGTGGAATATGTGCCATTTTTGGCACATCCCAGTTGAGCGCCCGATAAATGACAATCTGACGGGCAGCGTTGGTGAGGTGATCATCGCCGCGAATAATATGGCTAATCTCCATATCGTGGTCATCCACCACAACGGCCAGCATATAGGTTGGCGTTCCATCTGATCGCAGCAGGATAAGATCGTCGAGGTCTTTGTTGGGGAATTTTACCTCCCCTTGAACCCGGTCATGAACAATGGTTTCCCCGTCCCGCGGGGATTTGATGCGGATAACGGGGTCAACGCCCTTTGGCGCGTCACTGGGATCGCGATCCCGCCAGCGGCCGTCATATCGCGGCGGGCGTTTCTCAGCGCGAGCCAGCTCCCGCATTTCCGTCAACTCGTCCTTGGAGGCATAACACTTATAGGCCTGATTTGAGGCGAGCAATTGGTCAACAACTTCCCGGTGCTGTTCAATTCGCGAGAACTGGGAAATCGGCTCCCCGTCCCAATCAATTCCCAACCAGCTCAATCCATCCAACAGGGCATCAACCGCCTCTGGCGTCGAGCGGGCGCGATCGGTGTCTTCGATGCGCAGCAACATTTTCCCACCATTGGCCTTTGCATAGAGCCAATTGAACAGGGCTGTTCGCGCGCCACCTATGTGGAGAAAACCGGTGGGTGAGGGGGCAAAGCGGGTGACAACCGGCTTAATAGGTGAATCGGGCATAGGGTTTTGGCTGCAATCGACTTGAGAACAAAAGGGGACGTTGCTCATTTAGCACAGGATTGCAATCATACAAGCTAGAGAATGGGTGTTGAGGGCGATTGCCTGGCGTAACACCCGCGTATCTGAGGGCTCTGCGGCATGGTTAAACGGCGTAATTTGTTTGGAAAGAAAGAGGGTGGTTCGGCCCCAACCCCTAACAATGAACAATGGTTGCCCGTTGATCCTGAAAACGATTCCGACCCAGAGTTTCTAACCGAATTGCAACCCCGAGATATTGCCCTCGATGTTGAACCCTTTCCGTCGGCGGACGAAAAGCCGATTGTTTTTGTTGATGCCCCAACAGCGAGACAAAGATTACAGTTTCGGTTCGGGCTTTTGGTCTCTCCCCTTTGGGATGGGTTTCGCCGGGCAGTTTCGACGGAAATTGAAGAAGGAGCCGCATTTGTCTGGTCACCGGTATTTTTTGGCCTTGGCTGCATTTTGTATTTCAATCTGCCCCGGGAACCGCTCGTTTGGGCATTTCCCACGCTGGCAATTCTTTGCTTTTTGGTTGCCCTTAAAATTGGCCGGGGCCACTGGGCCGGGGGAGCATTCATCGCGGTATTCTTAGTTGCGGCGGGGAGTTCGGCCGGGCAGCTTCGCACGCAGATTTTGGATACGGTGATGTTGCCATATTCAGTTGTGGCGCAGGTGCGGGGACGGGTAATTCAGGCCGAACACCGCAGTACAGGAAGCATCCGTTACACGATTGATATAACAAAAAACCCATTTGACCCGCTTAGCGGTATGAGCGCACGGGGGATACGAGAATACCCCGATCGGATACGTGTCACGGCTCGAAAAGGCGGGCCGGTGGTCGCGGTCGGGCAGTGGATAGAAGGGCAGGCGCGAATCGGACCGCCATCCGGGCCTTCTTTTCCCGGGGCCTATGATTTTTCGTTTCAATCCTGGTTTAAGGGAATTGGCGCTTCCGGTTTTTTCTACGGCAAACCGAAGCTGGTGCAGTTGACGGTCTCCCCGGAGAGCTCCTGGTCATTGACCATTGCTCAAACCCGTGGCCGTATTCTGTCGATCATACGCGACGCGTTGCCCGGTCGGGGCGGGGCTTTGGCTTCGGCATTGATTGTCGGAGACAGGAGTGGAATTGATAAAGATACGGCCGAAGCACTGCGCCGTTCCGGGTTGGCGCATATTCTTGCAATCTCCGGTCTTCACATGGGGCTTGTGGCGCTGACGTTGATTTATATGTTGCGCGCCCTGTTTGCCTGTTTTCCGGCGATATCTTTGAAATACCCGGTGAAAAAATGGGCGGCGTGTTTAGCGCTCGGCGGCGCGACGGTTTATCTGTTTATATCCGGCACCAATGTTTCCACCCAGCGGGCCTATATAATGGTGGCGATAATGTTGCTGGCGATGGTGTTTGATCGGCGGGCGCTGACCATGCGCAACGTGGCAATCGCCGCGTTTATTGTGCTGTTCATTTCTCCTGAAGCGGTGATGATGCCGGGGTTTCAAATGTCGTTTGCCGCTGTTGCAGCTCTTGTTGCGGCTTATGAATCGATTTCCCGAAGGAGGCGAAATAAAAACAAACGGATGAGAAGCGGGGTTTTTGGGGTAATTTACCGGTTTGTTGTGCGTGATATGGGAGGGTTGGCGACCACCTCTTTGGTGGCGGGATTGGCAACAGGGCTTTTTGCCGCCTATCATTTTTATCGCATTGCTCCTTTTGGCCTGCTGGCAAATCTGCTGGCCATGCCGCTTGTGTCTTTTCTGGTAATGCCCTTGGCGCTTATCAGTGTTTTGGCCATGCCGTTCGGGTTGGAGGGGTTTTCATTGGGATTGATGGCCAGAGCGACCGAAATTGTGGTGGCAATAGCTGGATGGGTCGCCGGGTTGGAGCCTCAGGGCAATGTGGGATTCATGCCAATTCTGGCGCTCGCTGCGGGGAGTTCGGCATTGCTCTTGGTAACGCTGTTTCGAACGCGGCTGAAATTGTTGGCGCTGCCTTTTGTTGTGCTTGCTGCGGTTGCGGTTGGCAATAAAAAATATCCGGATATTCTGGTGCTTGAAAATGGCAAGCAGGTGGGGATATTGAATGGTTCCAAGGGTTTGAGCCTGTTGCGCCCCAGGGCGGATAAGTTCAGCACCAAAATGTGGAAAAACGCCTTCGATCCGGATGGGGATGGGCTGCGAGTATCAAAAAGCGATAAAGGAAGCGCAGAAGAAAACGGTGTTTTTCGATGCGATAACGTGGGGTGCTCTGCTCAAGTTAAGGGTTTTACAATCGTGCAATTGCAATCAACTTCAAAGTTGAATGAGGATTGCAAATTGGCAGATGTGTTGGTCATTCCCTATTATGTGCCCAGAGCCTGCGCGGCACTCCCCCAAGATCTTCGGCCAATAATTTTGGACCGCGGTGCGCTTTCAAAATTCGGTGCCCGTTCTTTCCAGGTTCTGGCCCTGACAAATGCAAATCAGGACAAAGCCGTGCGCAGGAAGAAAGGTTTTGGCCTGTTTCTCAGCCAATCATACGGCCAATACCCGCGCCCATGGAATCGGCAAAGGTTTCGATAATAGTCATTAAAAATATTTAATTATATCTGCGGATTAGGCCAACAAGCTTACCTTGAACATCAACTCTATCCGGGCCAAAGGTTCGGGTTTCATAGGCCGAATTGGCGGCTTCCAGCGCGACCACGCCGTTTGAACTGCTAAAGCGTTTCAAGGTTGCTTCCTCATCATCCACAAGCGCCACAACAATATCGCCCTGTTCACAGGTGTTGGATTTGCGGATAACAACCATGTCTCCATCCAGAATCCCGGCATCAATCATGGAATCTCCATTGACCTCAAGGGCAAAATGCTCGCCACTGCCCAGCATTTCCGGGGAAACGGCGATGGAATGGGTGTTTTCCTGAATTGCGGAAATGGGTGTACCCGCCGCAATGCGACCCATAACAGGGACTGATGCAAAGCCCGGCTGGTCATCATTTGCGACTTGGGCAGCAACTTGGGAAGCAATCCGGGTGTTTGCCCCCATGGCCGGAACCACAGATGGGGTGCCAGCCGCAGATTCCGGCAGTTTTATCACTTCAAGCGCCCGTGCGCGGTTTGGAAGGCGGCGAATAAAGCCCCGCTCTTCCAACGCCGTAATAAGCCGGTGAATGCCGGATTTGGATTTCAGGCCCAGCGCATCCTTCATTTCATCGAAAGAAGGGGGAACCCCGGCATCACGCAGGCGTTGTTGAATGAACATGAGGAGTTCGTGTTGTTTACGGGTCAGCATGGATTGATCCTGATTCGTGCATCAATGTGATACAAAGCAAGAAACATGTTCTTAAAATGTTCGCAACCCTTGCTCTTTTGTTCTTATCGTCTGAACTCCTCAGCCACTTCGCGGCTGCGGGATTTAGACAGCATAAAACCTTCCGTACCTTTCAGCATAGAGTGAACATCATACATTGTCCCAATTATAGGGACTTATCTACTGTCCCTTGGCAGGGACGGCGGAGCGTTTCGGCTTTCGCCGGTTAAAGCTTTTTGATAAAGCTTTTGGGTTTGGTGGCTTGAGCTTCACGCTCCGCCCCGGCTGCTGCGCCTTTCCGTTTCCGCCCGCACCCAGTTGACCTGGAAGGGAAGAGAACTTCCCCGCGAACGCAGCCAGCTGCACCTTACGGATTTCCGCCGCACGCACTGGTCCCTGAGTGGCGCCCAGTTTTCATTGCTTACCATAAAGCAATGGGCTTAGAGCCGGGCTTGATGAAATGACGATTGGTGATCGGCCACGTCCCCGTTTCATCAGGCGAGGGTATTGTATGGTGTGATGAATGGGCGGGGATAACTTTTTTGAAATTATATTCTCAACCCTCAGACTTGTCATTCCCGCACCAGCGGGAATCCATTTCTCAACGGGTTTTGAACGTGATAATAGGATTTGTTGTTGCAATATTGGGGATTAAAAACCCATAGAATATGCCTTGCTATGGATTCCCGCTGTGGCGGGAATGACAAAGGTGGGAGAGGCGGGAATGGCGAGCGGCAGGCAGTGGGTCGAACACATCCCTACAAATCATCACACTCGTGAGCACCGCCACGGCAGGGTATTTAGAAAGTGAAGTGTATGATCGATTAGCTTGGGCCGTATGAGATACCACCGGAGTAGAACTCTACAGCGGCCAGACTAGTTTCAAATCAATCTCCACCAGTTCCGGTTTTTGATAGGGCCGTTTTTTGGGGTTGGAGGAAATATCGCCATGCCCATCTGTGATAATCTCGCTCGATTTGGAATTCTTGTTCATAGTATTCTCCCTGTTTTTTTATACCCTTTAGCGATATAGCCTTAAACTGGTCGTTGAGTCCATCACCCGTGGGTGCCGCCGTGGCGGGGTGTTTTTTGAAGTTATTTTTTCACTCCGTCATTCTCGAATTTGCTGAAAGCAAACTTCGGGAATCCATAGGATGAAATTCAGCGGTCAAATTGAGCATTCTGGATCCCCGAAGCGCGCAAGCGCGTTCGAGGATGACGAACGTGGGAGGGCGGGGAGAAGAAAAGTGCCGGATGCGAATATCAAGATCGACTAGCTTGGGCCGTATGAAAGGGTGAGGCTGAGGGTGCCGCCGGTTAGGACGGTATTTTCGGCAAAATTGGGAAGTTTCCCATCCGAGTTCCCGCTCAAATCAATCTCCACGTTTTTTGGGGTTGGAGGAAATATCGCCATGCCCATCTGTGATAATCTCGCTAGATTTTGAATTCTTGTTCATAGTATTCTCCCTGTTATTTTTATACCCTATAGCGATATAGCCTTAAACTGGTGGTTGAGTCCATCACCCGTGGGCACCACCGTGGCGGGGTGTTTGGAAGGTGCGGGAGTGAGGGTTTTGAGGTTATTTTTTCACTCCCAGAATTTGTCATTCCCGCAATAGCGGGAATCCATTTTCCCAATTATTCGGAGCCTATTTTATCTCCGTATTTCCAACAAATTCGTGCCCAAATATCACGCCCGAATATGCCTCACCATGGATTCCCGCTGTTGCGGGAATGACAAATTAGGGGGTTGGGAATGGCGAGGAGGAATGACGGGTGTAGTTTCATAGCAATATAATCTCACACGCTTCACCTGCACTTGTAGCCGGGGCGTGGGCGGGGCGGATGATCAGGCATTGGGCCTTTGCCATCAATGAGAGAAGCGAGCTGTCCTGGGAACTGAAAGGGGTGGCAACAGTTTTGCCGTTTTCAACCTCCAGGCTGGCCCGCATATATTCTTCCCGTTGGTCATTTTTAGGGAGGCTTATTCCCAATGAGGCGGTTTTTCGCGGGGTTACCGGGTTTAGCCCCAGATGTTTGCGAATCAAAGGCACGACGAACACGAGTGCGCAAACGAGGCTGGATACCGGGTTTCCTGGCAGGCCAAGAAAGCGTTTTGATCTTCCGTCAACTTTCGATTGGCCGAACATGAC
>QILU01000052.1 GCA_003233475.1 Ahrensia sp. | reverse complement strand
TTGGACAAAGTTTGGATTGCGTTGTTGAATTGGGTCTCATGCAACCTTATCACTTTTGTCATGAGTCAGTATCTGCCAGCAAATAACGGCAGCTTGTTCGCTTTCACCTAGTGCCTCCAGCCAGTTAACAAATTCAACCACATCAAGCCGCCGTTCCATCCTCACCGATGAGAAGGTTGATATGCGCAGCAAGCTGTTCACCTTCATATCGGTGGACGAATATAAACAGGCTGGCGGCACAATCACCGCTGATCTGTTCGCCGATGAAGGGGAGGGCTATGCCGACAATCCTGAAATATTGTTCAAGCTGGTTGAAGAGGGACTGGACAAAGTAGAACTCGGTTATAAACGATAAGGTTGGATGAGACTTACCGTTCTAAACACCGTTCTAAAAATGAAATTAGAACGGTATACCGCTATAACCCATTGTTATAATGGTGAGCCCTGCTGGGTTCGAACCAGCGACCTACTGATTAAGAGGCGATTGATCCCTTTATTATATCATTGATAAATAATGATAATAAATCATATATTGTCTAAATGTGTAACAAAATGTGTAAATTTTGCTGTGTTCTTGATGGCTTTACTCACGCCCTTCGGCCACAAATTTCAGGACAGTTGGGATAAACTAGGAGGTGTTAACAAATTGGCGCATCCATAATCGGATGGATATGATGTGGACGAAGCCGAGGTAACTATCAGCAGTTTTATCGTATCGGGTTGCTAATCTCCGAGCATTTTTGAGCTTGTTAAAGCAGCGTTCGACCATGTTGCGTAGGGCATAGATGGCGGGATCGACGGGTATCTGTATTTTGCGGTTCCGTTTGGTTGGGATCATCGCCATGCCGCCGCGCTTTTCCATGTCTTCGCGGATGAAGTCAGCGTCATAGCCTTTGTCAGCGAGCAGCACTTTGGGTACTGGCCCATCGGCATTCATGATCGGCAGATAGCCTTTGTAATCGGAGACTTCGCCGCCAGTAATGGCGAACGCTATGGGCAAGCCCATTGCGTTGATGCGGAGATGGACCTTGGTCGTGAAACCGCCTTTTGAGCGGCCAAGACCTTGGCGCGAAGCCCTCTTTGTCAACACGTCCTAGATCTCGCTTAACTGTGATCGTTGTCACGCGCTCCATTCGATCGACCTGAATATATGATTGGGCATGTGCTCCATGGTTCAAGCGAGGAAGGTACCATCGCAACATTTGAATTTGTAAAGTATCGTAATTGCCCTATGTTCAAAAGAAAAGGCGAGTCGCAAATACAATTGGCATCAATTTCTTTCGGGGGCGACTATGTATATTTGGCGAACCATTGCCGGCACTTTTTCTTTAATTTTCTTGATTTCGGCTAATGCTGCTTTTGCCGAAGTAGACGAAAGTCATTGTAAAAAGCCCGATAGCGGGCAAGACTTAGGGATTGGCTCAGGGTTCAAATTGTCTAAAGAATGTTTTGCACCCGATTATCCTGAAGGTAGTTCGGACGCCTACTATAGGTTAGTGTTTGAAGTTCGGCCAAAACCCGGTTTTGAGAATGCTGCAAACTTCAAACACAAAGATTTTTTCAAGAGTTTTTTGCAGACGATAACCGGACAAAAAGACCGAAAGACATTGTCTTTTACGGTATCAGTGGAGTCGCAAGGAAGAGACCAGTTCGCGCAAGAAAACATTCCTCTAATGACTTTTTTGAGAAAAGATAAGAGTTGGACCTCTTTTGTCGGTGGTACCGTAAAAACAAAGTATTTTTACCTTTCAGATGGGGATTCCATTTTCTTCAGGCCAAGATACTTTTTTAGTAATGAAAGGTCGGTGGATCTGAATTCAATACCGGATATAATTGGTAAATCCGGTGTTGAAATTGCATCTAAATCTACAAAGAAATTTTTTGATCTAGCTAACAATGTCAGCAATGCGATAATAAGTCAGAATAATCAACGCTCCTTAAGCGTATATCAGAACGAATTGGGGAATAATACCAAAAAGAGATACAGTGCCGTATATGAAATATCAGATCCAAAAGACTCGGCATCAGTTTTCGCAGAGATAGAAGTTACGCTCGAGGGCCGAAGAAGTTATTTTTCAAACACCGCCACCTACAACGAGATAAGCAAAACACTACCCACAGGCCTGCTTGCCAGCGATGATGTCGACAAACTTGCCAAAGCAATATCAGCCGAGGATGCTTCCAACGACCCTGCAGTCAGCACAATCATCCCGATTACAGCGTTAGGAGCAATACCTTTTAGCGAGGTTCCTAACGAAGATGGCATCGGCAAATTTTGCCGTGCTATCTCGTCTGCTACAACCAACCAATATGCTCTCTCAACTTTCGATAGTCTTATGCTTCGAGCCACAGTTTTGAAGCGAGTAACTGACGCCGTAGAAGACAGTATCCCACGGTTCGATGTCTGTTTCAGCAAAGATGAAATCCCTCTCATCGAAAAACATTTAGGCTGGGCCGACAAAAAGTTTTCGTTTCTTCCATCAAGCGCGCAAATGGGTGCGGCAATAACGAGAAATCGGGGTGTTTTCGCCAAAATTTTTGAGTTAGAAGATGCTAGAGCACGAGGTAGGATCGGGCAACAACTGTTTGCGGCTAATCACCGGTACGTTAATTCCGATGGAATTCCACTTTTTGTAGATATGAGCATCGACCCAGCCGAGATCCTTTCAGATCAGATTATGCCGAGCGTTGATAGTTGGAGAAACTTTACTCAGAAAGATGGAAATTTGGCTACAAATATTGGTTGGTATGTTTTCCCTCAAGACAATGTCAATGTTAAAAACGGCCAGACGTATGCACTTGGAAACTTTATGGTGCATACATATGTTGGTGAAGACCTGCAAAGAAAATTGGTTGCTTCGGAGGTTGAGGCCGTTGTGATATTGAACTTTGGTCCGATAAGAAATGAGAATGAAAGACCAAAAATTGCAGAGATACAATTGATCTCTAACCCCTCTGAATCGCAATTGGTTATCTTCCGCGACAAATTTGTTCGGCGTTGCTTGGAACGGAACAGACCTTGGAAACCTAAACTAGTTTGCGGTCAATGAGTCCTTTTTCTTCTGTTCAAAGGCTTTTGATAGCTTTGTTGTTAATTACTTCCTGCACTTTACACGAAGCCGATAATGGTCAGCCTATTCAGGCTTTATCCTCCTTCGGTACAAAAATAGGGCATTTCGACTATCAACTGGATAAAGCCTATCCACCGCAACAAAATGTTGCAGTCGTCGTTAGAGATAAATCGGAGCTACCGGCCATTGGGCTTTACAATGTGTGTTACATCAACGGATTTCAGACACAGCCCAATGAAGGAAATGATCCACATTGGAATGATGAATTTGAACTTAAATTAAAAGACGCAGATGGAAACGATGTTGAAGACGATAGGTGGAAAGAATTTGTGTTGGATATTCGCACTCAACCTAAACGGAAGCGATTAGTAGAGATCATTGCGCGATGGATTGCTAAATGTGCCCAAAATGGTTTTGATGCTGTCGAAATCGACAATATGGACACCTATCTAAGGACCGACCTTATCCAGCCAGAACACAACATTGCAGTGATGCGTGACATCATCAAAATTGCAAAGGGTATGGGGTTAGATGTGGCGCAAAAGAACGCATTGGATATCGCTAACAGTCTCGAAGCAGATTTTGTAATCGCGGAACGATGCAGTAAATATGACATTTGCGATGATTATATAAACCGCTTCCCCGGTCGAACATTCATTGTTGAATATGAAAAACGGCGGTTCGAGGAAGCCTGCCGAGATTTTGGGAACAAAGCCTTGGTTATACACCGAGATGTCAATTTAAAACCAAAAGGCCATGCTGATCATATCTATCAGCAATGTGAGGCGAGCAATCCTAATGCTCCTCTCTGAATTGGGAATATGTATATGGTAAATGCGACTTAATAGAGGAAACACAGATGCGAAGTTTAACAAGAATAATCTTGTCTTGTGCATCTTGCTCGACAACCCTTCTTCTCGGCGGATGTGTAGGCTTATCAAATGAGGTTAAGATTCAACCATCTTCAGATTTGCAAAAAAACCAAGTCGGACAATTCCCGGGGCCGATCTACTATACAAAAGCCCTTAAGGAATCTGACCGGATAGTTCTCGAAAAAGCGTATGACGGGATGATGAAAGTCATTAACAATACTAAGTTCCAGAGTAGGTTAAACTCTAAAACATGGCGCGCTGGATGCTTTAGTAATATCCGAGTTTCGGGCAACACTATTATTTCTGACCTCAAGAAAAATACAGTTTCAGTCGCGCTAAAAAAGAAATATTCCCGAAATGCAAATGCGACTACCAATATTATAAAAAGAACCATGAAAATTGATCCAAATCGTTTCGACAATTGGTATGTCAGCCATCAAAAAAAAGCGGCCATGATAAATACACTGATTCACGAAACTACCCATCTTGTTCCCTACGACAAAGAGACGCCGTCGGGCAAAAGCTGGTACTATAAATATTATGATGAGGGACACAATTCTCGCGGATGCGATGACTCAGATCTTGTCAGTTATGTCGTCGGCAAATTTGCTGAAGAAACCTGGATTGAAATGCATGAAGGGGATTAATTGCTGAAAATTGATCCGTTTCCAATATTGTTCAATTGGAAAAATGAAGTGCCAGTAAAATTTGGAAGTAGGTTGTTCTTAAGAAAATTCTGCGATTGAGATTTAAATATAGCGAGGCAGAGGCGATTGATCTCTTTATTATATCATTGATAGATAATGATAAAAAATCTAATAATTTTAATATGTGTAACAAAATGTGTAAATATTGAGTCAGAGAGCTACAGCTGCAAACCTATCTTACATCAAATCACTCGCCTCGTTTCGACTTAGCATAAGCTGACATTCCATCTTGACGCTTTTGTTCCAGTTCATCTTGGAGTGCCTTGGCCTTCTCAAAAGCCTCCGCAGGAAGCTCCACGTTTTCGATATCTTCGATCAATTCCCCTGCCGCCGCGCCAACGCCCGAGAATGAAAAGTCGTCTTGATATGCTCTACTAAAGACATAATCCATCAAAGCCTGACAATTTTTTGGGAGATTGTCTCCTCTTAATGATCTGCCAAAAAGCCATAGGATGACATCAATTATTTGTATTCCAGCGCTATCCTTTGCTGAAACTATCTCTAGTTTGCTTCCAAAAACCTTTTGCAGCACCACCTTCTCTCCTAAAGGAAGTTCAACAACATCTGGTAGCGCATTTGAGTACATTTTGTGCCAAAATTCGATACTTTGAGCGAATTCTTGCTGTCTATCATGTCTTATCACTTCGACCGGGAAGCCCCATACATTTGACTGTCGCTCAATTCCCGACAGAAGGTTTCCAAAGCCAACCATATTGGGAAGATGGCTTTTACGTCCAGCCTTTGTTTGATGGACGAAATCTAAAGATTCAGGGTTTTGGGCTGCCCAATCAAGAGATTGGCTAATTATTTCGCGCGAACGTTCATCTGGAACAAGAGAAACTCGATGGGCCAAAGTTCGACAAAATTCAGCCATTTTTTCTCGGGCGCGTTCGCTATTAGCTTCCATCAACGCTTCCCAAAACTGATTAGCGATTCCATCATCCAATAGAGATGCAATCTTGAAAACCATAATCAGTCGCAGCGGACGCACGTTAAACACATGCCACGGAACAGCCTTGTTCTCATAAGAGTCAAAGATGGTATCAAAGACTTTCGATGCTATTACATATCGCTTTTCAACGCGCGCGAGGAAGAAGCTTGGGTCGGACTTTCTGACGGTCCTGAGAATATCTAATGCGATTGGTTCTAACCGACCAATGCCTAACTTATTTGCATGGATTTCTTCAGCATCAAGCGAGTTTGCAATTTTCCGTATATCATCAGCAAATCGGCTATCAAAATCGGATCGGGTCATCAAAGCAGCGGTAACAAACAGAGGTTGCTCATCATCTAACAGCCTCGCGCCCGTGTTTCCGGTTTCATCAACGTAGGCGTACAAATCTAAGTTCCAATAAATGTAAGGGATGGGTGAAAACCCTTAGCAACATCTAGGGTACAGTCGCCGCGATCTATTGAGGAGGTAGAGGCGAAAGCAGATGCTTCTTTGGTGCAACGCGACCAGATCAAAAAGGCCGAGAGTCTAGACAAAGAATCCGACCGGAAAGAACGGATCGACCAACATTTGATTGATAATGATTTTTTTGGTTTCAAACCTACTGGTGACTTTGATCCCTACGACCCCGAAGTTTTGAACCAGCTTTCTACGTTGCTCGTGGATATGGAGACCAGACGGCGAAAATCAAAACCAGATTTCGATATTACTTCTGACTGGGATGAAGCCAAAACACTCAAATTTTTCAATCGCAAATATGTTCAGCGCGACGGATAGTGATGAAACGGAAGATAATCGATACGAAAAAGCCGAACGCGCAATACGCGAAAAATACAGTCCCAAACCAGTTGATAATCTGACACTATGCCGGGAGCTAACACAGAATTACGCGGCGGACGTTCCACCGGAGCATTTGGTGAAGCTACAAGCCTTCATTCAAATCCAAAATCTTGCCACCACACCGGAAGACGCGGCCATTGTAACCGCCAAGATCAATGCGCTTAGCTTTGATGGCGGGATTCCTAGTCCCCGTCTATTTATTGAAACTGCTATTTTGGCGGACAACACCTTGTCCGAAAGCTACCGCGAAACGGTTGCCACGCATTTCAATATTCCCAACCCTCGCGTGAAAA
>QILU01000078.1 GCA_003233475.1 Ahrensia sp. | reverse complement strand
ACTAAATTCAAAAGCGTTTGAGAAAGGCATTTTGGAAAAGAGAAATTGATTTGAAAAGGAGCAGTCATGTTTGTCGCAGAAATTTTGGCCAAAAAAGGCTACGATGTTATCACCGCTAAAGCTGAGGATTCAGTGGAATCCGTTTCAAAAGTACTGGCTGAGAAAAAAATTGGTGCCGTGATGGTCACTGGTAAAGATGATGAAGTTTGCGGTATTTGCTCGGAGCGGGATATTATACGGCTGATTGCAAAACATGGGGTCAGTGCTCTCAATAAAAATATTTCTGATTGTATGACAAAGAAGATTATTTTCAGCGAAGAAGCGGACAGCATCAATACGGTCATGGAAAAAATGTCTGAGGGACGGTTTCGCCACCTGCCGATAATGAAAAATGACAGGTTGGTGGGTATTATTTCCATAGGCGACGTGGTCAAACGTAAAATTGAGCAGGTCGAGCGCGACGCGGAAGAACTGAAGCGCTATATTGCCAGTTAAATTTGTTTTTCAAATTGTCATTTCCGCGCTGATAGCGGGTTGATCATCACGGGAATAGCTTTATTGCCAAGAATGGTCTGCCGGGTTTTTGTCCGGGTAAACAAACAGGAATCATGGAATGAGAATTGACGCTATTACGATCGGTGGCAATCCGCCCCATGATAGTAATTCAATTGACGATCTTGCTGATAATCAACCGCATCAGATTGCTCATTTTTTTGAACATTACAAAGATCTGGAAGAAGGCAAATGGGTAAAAATCGACCGCTGGGGCGACGCCAGGGAAGCCCGTGGGCTGATAATAAAGGCCATTGAAGATGGGTCGAAATAAACACTCTGGTTTGACGGAATGAAACCCGGCTCACCCGCTGCACCTGCAAAAACTTATTTTCAACATCTGCGCGCGACACTGGTGTTGGGGGTGCCGCTGGTTTTTACACAAATTGTTTATATGCTGATTAGCGTAACCGACAACTTAATGATGGGTTGGCTGGGGGTAACTGAGCTTGCTGCCGGTACGTTGGCTTTTCAGCTGATTTTTATTGCACTGATTATTGGCATGGGGTTTGCCGCCGCAATTATCCCATTGGTAGCGACCGCAATTGGCCGTGAAGACCGCCAAAGCGCCCGACGTTCAACCCGAATGGGACTTTGGGTGCTGTTAATTGTTGTCTTCGCGCTCATTATTCCCTTGTTTTTTAGCGAGCAGATACTGCTGGCGCTTGGTCAAAAGCCTGAGCTTGCGGCACTTGCCGCCACTTATGTTGCAATTGCCAAATGGTCGCTCATTCCAGCTTTTCTAATTTCGGGCCTGCGAAATTTTCTTACCAGTTTGGAACGCACAAATGCAATTGTAATTGTGGCCGTAACCATGGCCGTTCTGAACGGAGTTTTGAACTGGGCTCTTATATTTGGGAATTTCGGTGCCCCGCGCCTGGAAATGGAAGGAGCTGCAATCGCCACTGTGATTGCAAATCTTGTCGCTCTTTTCATGATGGGGATTTATATTCATACCAGCAAAGCAACCAGGCCTTATGCCTTATTTCAAAGCTTCTGGCGGCCGGAGTGGAAGGCCTTTCAGGAGGTGGTTAAGTTGGGGTGGCCAATTTCGCTGACGATTTTCTCGGAAGTGGGAATGTTTTCCGCCGCTTCAGTAATGATTGGCTGGATCGGAACGATACCCCTTGCGGCTCACGGGATTGCCCTGCAATGGGCCAGCCTCGCCTTCATGGTGCCTCTTGGGTTCGCGCAGGCCGGTTCCGTTCGGGTGGGATTGGCGGCTGGGCGTAAAGACAAACAAGCCATCGGGTCAGCTGCCTGGACCGCGGTGTTCGTTGGATTGGTGTTTGCTTCAATTTTTGCCCTGGTGTTTTGGATATTCCCGGAACCGCTGATTGAAATATTTTTGGAAGAAGGTTCGATAGATGCCGGCGCTGTTCTAAGCTATGCCATACCTCTGTTTGCCATGGCGGCGATATTCCAGTTGTTTGATGCGCTTCAGGTTGCTTCCGGCAGTAATTTACGCGGGCTGCAGGATACGAAAATACCAATGATTATCGCCACCATCAGCTACTGGCCTATCGGCATGGGACTGGCCTATTTACTGGCCTTTCCATTAGGCTTTGGCGGGGCAGGCGTCTGGGCTGGTCTGGTGGCCGGACTTGCGGTGGCCGGAATTGGTCTAACCTGGCGGTTTGTCCGACGGGAAACATTGGGGTTGGTTCCAAAATAATTCACGAGAAAGTTAGCGCCCGGCAACCGAAGTTGATTGTACGAAAATTCATAGCTGTCATAATATTACAACTAGAATTTGGTAGAATTTAGCTCTTTCAGGAGAATTTCATGAGAAAAATTATTGCAGCGGGATTATTTGCAACCTTCGCGTTGGTGGCAACATCGGCATCGGGCGCATCGGACGGCAAATGCACGTCAGATGTGAAAAAAGATGATCTCACCAATGAACAGGTGGTGGGCTTGTATGATTGCATCAAAAGCAAACTGCGTGAAGGTTATGCTCAAAATGGTGGCGAAAATACCAAAGAATATCAGAGTTGGAAAAATGCCTCCACCCAGCCCGCAGCCACCGGCACCCACGGCAACCGCTTTTTGATGACATTTGTAAATGAGACCGGTTACACTGAATATGTGAAATTCTCAGAAGATCGCAAAGAAAACCCCATGCCTGTTGGTTCTATAATCGCAAAAGAAAGTTTTAATCTTTCCAAAAAAGGCGAGGTAAAAAAAGGCCCGCTTTTCTTTATGACCAAAGCTGCTGCCGGCGGAGAGGCTGAAAAATATGGCAATTGGGTTTACGCGGCGTTTAGCCCCAAGGGCAAACAAATGAAAATCAAGCAGGGTTTTTGCGCTGGTTGCCACCAGGGTTTTGAGGATCAGGATGCAATGGGCTATACCGACGAGGAATTCCGGGTTTCTGCAAATTAAACTCCTGCCCTTAAGTTCTAAGCAGGTAAGAAGAACAATTTAGCCGGTGGAGCAATCCATCGGCTTTTTTGTGTGGCATTTGCTGTTCCATTTTTACCTTTGGCATTTTGGGCAATAAAATGTGCTTCGGCCCGATTGCACAATCCTCTTAATTGTCCCGCCGCATTTTTCTTTTAAGCAGGGCTCCTTCTCCCGGTCATAGGCCGCAAACCGGTGTTGGAAATACCCCAGACTGCCGTCCGTTTGGGCGTGATCTTTCAAAGATGAGCCGCCCGCCTCTATGGCCTCGTTAATGACTTCACGAATAATAATGGCCAGCCTGTTGGCCCGTTCGGTTGGCTTGCCGGATTTTAGGGCCAGAGTCCCTGATTTGCGCAACGGGGAAAGCCCGCAGCGCCATAGTGCTTCGCAGACATAAATATTGCCCAATCCGGCAATAATTCGCTGGTCCAGAAGGGCCGCTTTCAAAGGGGCGGATTTGCCCGCTACCCGCCGCGCCAGTTCTGCCCCGTCCAGAGCATTACCCACCGGTTCAACACCCAGATCTTTGAACATGGGATGTTCGTCCAGCACTTCCCGTCTGCTCAATAACATGAAACCAAATCGGCGCGGGTCGTTGTAAATAACCCGCGCCTTGTTTCCGGTTTTGCACATTAAGTGCAACACCACATGGTCGTGTTTTTCATTTCTCTCAACGGCATGGTGCAGTTTGAGCATTTGTTTATCTTCTTCGGTTCGAAATGAACCGGACATGCCCAGATGCATAATGATGACCTCACCACCATTAAGATCGGCCAACAGATATTTAGCCCGCCTGCCCAATGAGGTAATGAGTTGCCCTTCAAGGATGGTTTGAAAATTGTCAGGAAATGGAAACCGAAGATTGGGGCGGCGCAATTCGACCTTTAAGATAGTGGCCCCTTCCATAACAGGGGCAAGGCCGCGGCGAACCGTTTCTACTTCCGGGAGTTCAGGCATTTTTGCTAAACATGCTGCCCGCCATTCACATGCACCTCAGCTCCATTCACATAGCTTGCCGCATCCGAGCACAGATAGAATATTGTCTCCGCCACTTCCTCGGTTTCCCCAAACCGCCCCAGGGGAATATCTTTGACCATGCCTTCCGCACCGGGTGACAAAATGGCCGTGTTTATCTCCCCCGGCGCAATGGCATTCACGCGAATTCCGTGGGGGCCAAAATCAGCCGCCATTTCTCTGGTGAGGGAAGCCAGTGCCGCTTTTGAGGTGGCGTAAGCGCTGCCGGCAAAGGGATGAACCCTGCCACCCGCGATTGAAGTCACATTAACAATGGCACCTTTTGCCGCTTTCAATTCATCAAACAGGCCGCGGGCCAAAAGAATCGGCGCAAAAAAATTGACCTGAAACACCTGCCGCCAAACCTGCAACGGGGTATCAATGGAATTTGGGCGCGGGTTTTCGCTTGAGTCATTCTCGAGTTTTGGAGATATTCCTGCATTGTTGACCAACGCATGCAGCTTGCCCCCTTCTTCTTCCAGGCGTTTTTTTATTTCCGCCACCGCAAGCCCAAGACTGTCGGCATCCGCTAGATCAACCTGCACATGATTGGCCGCCCCTTCCGGCCAGGGGCAGTTTTCATCAAAAGCCTGACGTGAAAGGGTGAGCACCCGCCAGCCATCGTTGGAAAACCGGCGAACAGCGGCATGGCCAATGCCACGGCTGGCCCCGGTAAGAACCAGCGTCTTGCGCCCGCTTTTTTGAGAAGTATTTGGAGTGTTTTTTTCCATGCTCATTATCTAGGCGAAGCAGGCTGGTTTGCCTAGAGTCGTTCAGCGTTTTATGGAAACGCTGAACGACTCTAGGGCTTTATTTTTACGCGGTTCCTTATCCTTTTAATGATTCCATCAAAAGGGGAACGGCTTTATGGTACATTTGAAAAATATCGGGAGGAAGAAATGGTGAATACAAATGGAGCCGTGTTGGCAATTGATCAGGGAACAACTTCTTCCCGCGCCATAATTTTTGACGGCCAGCAAAAAATTGTCGCCATGGCTCAGCAGGAATTCCCCCAATATTTTCCGAAATCCGGCTGGGTGGAACATGATGGGGAGGAAATCTGGCAATCGGTTCTCAGCGTTTGTCGTGAGGCCATTTCCAAATCCGGGATGGAGGCGAGTAAAATCTCGGCCATTGGTATTACCAACCAGCGGGAAACAACCCTGATATGGGATCGCAAAACCGGCAAGCCCATCCATAATGCAGTTGTCTGGCAGGACAGGCGCACCGCTGAACTTTGCGACAGTTTGAAAAAAGCCGGACATGAAGCGGACGTAATCGCACGTTCCGGACTGTTGCTGGACCCCTATTTTTCCGGGACAAAAGTGCGTTGGTTGCTGGATAATATCGAGGGTGCGCGGGCCAGAGCAGAAGCCGGTGAATTGGCATTTGGCACCATAGACAGCTTTTTGATCTGGCGTTTAACCGGGGGCAAAAACCATGTCACAGACGCCACAAATGCCTCGCGCACACTTATGTATAATATAGGCATAAACGAATGGGACGATACGCTACTAGAAATTCTGGGGGTACCAAAATCCCTGTTACCGGAGGTGCTGGACTGCGCGGCTGATTTCGGCACCGTTGACAAAAAACTGTTTGGGGCCGCCCTTCCAATTTATGGAGTTGCAGGGGACCAACAAGCCGCCACCATCGGCAATGCCTGTTTTGAGCCGGGGATGATAAAGTCCACCTACGGGACAGGTTGTTTTGCCCTGTTGAACACGGGAGCTGAGCGGGTGGCATCTACCAATCGGATGCTGACCACAATTGCCTACCGCCTAAAGGGCAAAACCAGTTATGCCCTGGAGGGTTCAATTTTTATGGCCGGAGCCAGCGTGCAATGGTTGCGCGACGGGTTGAAAATTATTGAAGATGCCGCACAAACTGGCGCGATGGCTGAAGCTGCTGATCCCGAACAAAGCGTCTATCTTGTCCCCGCTTTTACCGGGCTTGGTGCCCCTTATTGGGATGCGGATGCCCGTGGGGCGCTGTTTGGCATGACCCGCAACACCGGGCCAAATGAAATTGCCAAAGCCGCCCTTGAAGCGGTTTGTTATCAGACCCGAGATTTGCTGGAGGCCATGCAAGCAGACTGGAGTTCTGTTACAAATACGGTATTGCGGGTGGACGGCGGCATGGTTTCTTCAAATTGGACCATGCAATATCTGGCCGATATTCTGGCCGCCCCGGTGGACCGGCCAAATATTATGGAAACAACGGCGCTCGGCGCAGCCTGGTTGGCGGGTTCCCATGCGGGGGTTTGGCCGGATGTTGAAGGCTTTGCAAAGGGCTGGTCACGAAACAAACGGTTTGAACCTGCAATGGATGAGGCAACAAGAAAGACCCGTTATGAAGGGTGGAAAGACGCGGTACAGCGCACGCTTTCAAAACCGCAACAGGCATGAAGTAAAGCGTATTACAACCTATTGTTACAATGCCGTATCTTGCACAAAAGAGCGGTTATCCATATGGGAAAGTCAGAACAAATACGCATCGGAGAACGTTAAATGAAACATCGCCTTAAAAATATTATCCTCAACGCAGGTTTGGCGGGTTTTTTAAGTATCGGGTTTGCCACAAGCGCCAACGCTGAACCGGATGCAACAAATTGGGAGGCCGTGAAACGCGAAGCCCGCGGGCAGACCGTTTATTTCAACGCCTGGGGCGGTTCGCAGAACATTAATGACTACATTTTATGGGCCGGCAAACAGCTAAAAGAAAAATATGGAGTTAGCGTTGAGCATGTGAAGCTGAACGATACTGCCAATGCCGTGGCTACCGTGGTTGCGGAAAAGACTGCGGGCAAAAACGAGGATGGAAAAATTGATCTGATCTGGATCAACGGCGAAAACTTTGCCTCCATGAAACGACAGGGCCTGCTGTTCACCCCTGGATGGGCCGATCAATTGCCCAATTGGCGTTACGTGGATACGGAAAACAAACCCACCATCACGGTAGATTTTACCATTCCCACAGAAGGGCTCGAATCCCCCTGGGGTGGCGCAAAGATGGTGTTTTTTTACGATACCGCGCGCAAAAAATCCGGCGCGTTGCCGGATTCCGTGACCGACATTGTGAGCTGGGCGGCGCTTAATAAGGGCCGCTTTTCTTATCCCGCTCCGCCGGATTTTATCGGTTCTTCTTTTTTGAAACAGGCGCTTTCTGAAGTCATTAAAGAACCTGCAAAACTGTTGCAGCCGGTCAAACAAGAAGAGTTTTCAAACGTCACCCGACCCTTGTTTGAATTGTTGGACAAGCTTCATCCCGGACGGGCTTATCCGAAAAACTATCCTGCCATGCGTCAGCAATTGGCCGATGGAGAACTGGATATTATATTTGCCTTTAATCCAGCCGAAGCCTCCAGCGCCATAGCGCAAAACAAACTGCCCGACACGGTGCGCTCATTTACTTTTTCCGGTGGAACGCTGGGCAACGCCCATTTTGTGGCCATTCCCTATAATGCAACTTCAAAGGCCGGCGCACTGGTGCTGGCAAATTTTTTACTTTCGCCGGAAGCTCAATTGCGCAAACAAAATCCTAAATATTGGGGCGATCCAACCGTGCTAAACGTCAACAAATTGAATGCCGTTGATAAGGCCGCATTTGCCTCTCTCGATTTGGGAATTGCCACATTGAAACCGCAAGAGCTTGGCCCCATGCTGCCCGAACCCCACCCCAGCTGGATGGTTGAAATTGAGAAAGAATGGACCCGCCGTTACGGTGCCGGAAACTAAAAAGCGCAAACCCTTTCGGCAACCGTGAGGCAATGTTAAAACTCTCCCCATGTTGAGATTTGCCCCCGGCCTTGCCATAGCCATTTTACTTGGACCGGTGGCGTTCGGCATGTTGGCAACCCTGTTACCGGCGTTTGGGTATTTGCCTTCCCTTGGGGGGCTTGAGCTGACCCTTGAGCATTTTCGAACCCTTTGGCAAACACCGGGCATCGTTCGTTCCAGCCTGTTATCGCTGGCCAGTGGATTGATCACAACACTGTTTGCTCTGGGAATTGTATTTTTGTTTGTCAGCGGCTGGTATGGAACGCGAATATTCACCCGGGTGCAGCATCTGATATCACCATTGCTGTCGGTACCCCATGCGGCTGCTGCCTTTGGACTGGCTTTTCTCATCGCCCCATCCGGCATGATTATGCGGCTGCTTTCGCCCTGGGCGACGGGTGCGGATCGGCCACCGGATTTGCTGATTTTGCAAGACCCGTTTGCACTGACCATGATGCTGGGGTTGGTGGTGAAAGAAATTCCCTTCCTGCTTTTGGTCACCCTGGCTGCCCTGCCCCAAACCAACGCAAACCGTTCCGCGCATATCGCCCATTCTTTTGGTTATGGGCAGATCAGTGGGTTTTTGTTCACCACCTGGCCGCTTGTGTACCGGCAAATTCGTCTGGCGGTTTTTGCGGTGATTGCCTATGGGACATCGGTTGTGGATGTGGCGGTGATCCTTGGCCCGTCTTCCCCCTCAACTCTTGCGGTGCGGTTGACCCAATGGATGGGTGATCCGGAAATCACCCTTAGATTTGTAGCGTCCGCTGGTGCATTATTGCAATTGGCAATTACCATTGGGGCGATTCTCATCTGGGTAATGGGCGAAAAAATTGCAAAGCGGATATTGATAAACCAACGCAACAGCGGGGCCCGTTTATTGCACGACAAAGTATGGCGATATTCAGGACTGACTCTGATTCTAACCGCAGCATTTGCTGTGCTGTCCGGCCTGGTTATTCTTGGTATTTGGTCTTTTGCCGGGTTTTGGTCGTTCCCTGATTCCCTGCCGCGCAGTTTTACTTTTGGTAACTGGCAGCGGGTAATTCCCTCAATGAGCACCCCTCTTACCACTACTTTGATTACCGGTGCAGCCGCGGTTTTGATCGCGATTGCTGTCACACTTGCCTGTCTTGAACAGGAGGCCAGAACGAGCCGCACCGGAGGAAACCGTGCCCTGTTGTTTGTTTATCTGCCCCTGATTGTGCCCCAGGTGAGTTTTGT
>QILU01000233.1 GCA_003233475.1 Ahrensia sp. | reverse complement strand
GCTCCCAACCCCCGGCGGGTGCGAATATTCTTGGCCGAAAAAGGAATTGAAGTGCCGCTTGAAACCGTGGATATGATGGCTCTTGAACATAAGGGTGATACAATTACACGCCTGAACCCGTTTCAGGAACTCCCGGTATTGGAATTGGATGATGGGACGATATTGACCGAGACCGTGGCGATCTGTCGTTACTTTGAAAATTTGCACCCGAAACCTGCGCTCATGGGTGTTGATAGCCTGGACAAGGCCATTGTGGAAATGTGGCAGCGGCGGGTTGAATTTAAGCTGCTTTCGCCAGTTGCCAATGTGTTTCGCCACAGCCACCCGGCCATGAAGGTGTGGGAAGTGCCGCAAATCGCAGAATTTGCCGAGGCCAATCGGCCCAGGGTGGAAAAGACATTGAAATGGTTGAATGAAGAACTGTCGGGGCGCCCGTTTATTGCGGGAGAGAATTACACGATTGCCGACATCACCGCGATGATCTCCATCGACTTTATGAAACCAGCCAGGTTGCAGATGCCGGAAAATCTCGATCACCTAACGAAGTGGTATGAGGGGGTAAGAGCCCGACCATCGGCCAGAGCCTGAGTGATTTGAGCAAAATCAATCAACTGGTCGAAGAGATCGCGGCTTGCCGGATATGCACCGAACAGCCTTTGGAGGCCCCTTTGCCCCATGAACCAAACCCGGTGGTGCGGATTTCCTCCACCGCTCGTTTATGTGTTGCGGGGCAGGCGCCCGGTATTCGAGTGCATGAAAGCGGGGTGCCTTTTGATGATCCATCCGGCGACAGATTGCGTCAATGGATGGGCATTGCAAAGGATGTTTTTTATGATTCGGCTCGGCTCGCCATCGTTCCCATGGGATTTTGCTTTCCCGGATATGACGCAAAAAAGAGTGATCTTCCACCGCGAAAAGAATGTGCGCTCAAGTGGCATGACCGGGTTTATAGCCTTATGCCACAAATTGAATTGATCCTTGTGGTTGGGCAATACGCACAAAAATATCATTTGGGTGGTGCCCGAAAAAAATCATTAACAGAAACGGTGGCCAATTGGCGCGAGACATTTGAGGTTGAGCGAAAACCAAAATACCTGCCATTGCCTCATCCTTCCTGGCGGAACAGCGGTTGGTTGAAGAAAAACCCCTGGTTCGAAACGGATGTTCTGCCGGTTTTGCGGCAGGAGGTTGCCAGACTAACAACGAAATGAATTTGCGCGATATTGGCAAAAAGAGCGAATAATTCGCTATTTTCTCCTGTTATCTCAAGGCTTTTTGGAATACAATTTCTATTTTGAGAAGCCAGCCGCAACCACGGGAACAATTATATGGATAGAATTGACAAGCGCATACTTACCTTGTTGCAGCAGGATTCCACCATTCCAGTGGCTGAAATCGGCAAAAAAGTAGGGCTTTCGACAACACCGTGCTGGCGGCGCATCCAGAAACTTGAAGAAGACGGGGTTATTCAAAAGCGGGTGGCGGTTTTGAACCCGGATTCGGTCAATGCGAAGGTGACGGTTTTTGTATCTATCCGCACCAACAGCCACAACGCTGAATGGTTGAAGCGATTTTCGGAAGTCACAACCGAATTTCCCGAAGTGGTGGAAATGTATCGGATGAGCGGTGAAGTGGATTATTTATTGCGTGTGGTGGTGCCGGATTTACATGCGTATGATGTGTTTTATCAAAAACTTATTTCCAGGGTCGATATTACGGACGTGAGTTCAAGTTTTGCCATGGAGCAGATTAAATACACAACCCAATTGCCGTTGGAATATCTGCTTGAGGGGGAAGGGGCGTAACCTTAACGGGTAATGTTCGTAGGTTATTAAGAGCTTTGATGGCATTCTGAGGCGGATTGGTAACAATATAATTCAAAATGTCATGAATTCCAGCTCCCCTCAAAACTCCCAAAATAAATCTTTTGCAGATTGGCTTTTTCACCAATATGGCCAACGCGTATCAAAATGGCTCACGAATGCTCGCCTGGATCAGCTCGGACTGATTGTTTTCTGTGGATTCTTAATCGTTCTGTTCGCAGTAAATTTGATTAAACCGGAATATAACTGGGATATGGCAGCGTACCTTGCTTCCGCATTGCAAGACGATTCTCTTTCCAACCAGGCTCTTCATTCGAAGGTCTGGGAGTTGATGAAGGCCAACGCAGGGGACGCACAATATTACAGATTAACGGCTGGGAATCCTTATAATCTATACAACTTTCAAAACCCGGACGCCTTTGTCTCCATGCTTCCCATGTATGACGTGAAAGCGGGGTATGTGGGGCTGATAAAATATACGGGTCAGATAATCGGGCCCGTGAAGGCAGTATTGTGGATCAGCATTCTGTCTTCTCTCGCGGTTGGGTTGATCTGTTTGTATTGGATGAAGCGGCAGGATTTTTTACAAGCCGCACCAATTGTTGTTGCCATCATTTTGTTGAGTGATTATTTTCACATGGGTCGCATTGTCACCCCGGATCTATTGGTAGCGGCATTTTTTCTTTTAGGGTGCGAGCGGTTTTTGCGAGGCAAGGACTGGTGGGCAGTCGGGTTGTTTTTCCTGGCGTTTTCCATGCGCCCGGACATCATACTGTTTCTGTTCGCGCTACTACTCGCAATGTTGATTTTTAACGATCGCAAACTTCCGGCGATAACTGGATTTGTTGCTGCCATTGGTGCTTATTTATGGATCACGACCGATTCCAGTCATCCTGGCTGGTGGGTGCATTTTTATTTTACCAACATCGAAATACAAAACACCTTGATCGGGTTTGATCCTGATTTTACCGTACTAACTTATCTCAAAGGAATTGGCCGCGGGGTGTTGGTTTCTCTCAACCAAAACAATTGGCCAATGATGCTGGCATTAATGCTCATGGCATGGGCTTACTTACAAAAGAGCGGGATCATCACCAACCGGCGTTCAACCGCATTGATGGTCGCGATATTGCTCTGTATTGGTGGTAAATTTATTGTCTTTCCGCTGCCGGATGATCGTACTTTCATGCCCTTCATAGTGGCCTTTGCCATGGTGCTGTTGGAAACCTGGAAACCGCAGTTTAGGAAAGCGCTCTAATTACCTGCCGCCGCATCTTCTTCCTGTTTAAGAAGTTTTACGCCCTTATAGAGGGCGGCAATTATTTCCCCTTCCGTAATGCAAAAGCGGGCTCTTGGAGAAATGTCCACGGTGCCATCTGAACCAATGGGGGTGTGTTCGCCACCGGTTCCTCTTACTGCCAGCCCCAGCGGGCGGGCCACTTCCTTGGCTCTTTTGTCAGTGCCATCGGCGGTTAAATTTGGCAATTGAATATGAAGAGAAGCGCGCATAGCGGTGCCAAGATTTGTCGGGCAGGAAGTTACAAACCCAAAATCATCGGACTTGGCAAAGTCGAGGCCTTTAATATTTTCCACCACATCGAGCGCGGTTCGAAGGCGATCAAAGACAGTGTTCAATACTGTGCCTTTGGTCATGCACATAATGCGCAAATGATCCTCTTCCCCCACCCAAATTATAAACTCTTTATCGTTCGATACATAACAACCCCTGCCATAGGGCCAGTCGGAGGCAATTCCGGCGGCGGTCAAATAGGTGTCGACGTCCATATTTTTGAACATGATATGCGCGTCGACCAGGTCTTGATATTGCTGGTCATTGATTTGATTTGGATTTCCGGGGGTGAGGGAATAGTAGGCACCGCCATATTCCGGCATTTCAATTAACTGCTTAAAGGCCTCCATCATCTGGTTTTCCAGCGCGACCCTTTGCTTCTGGTTCATGGCACCGGGTAGCGGAAAAGTAGCGAGGTTTCGCCCGACCCGCACCCGCATGGAAAGGCTGGGCAGGCCGAATTTCGACAAGTCCAAATTGCCGTCTTCAGGCAGGCCTTCAATACTACTAAGCCCCCAATCATTTGTGTGTTTTGTCCCTTCAGGCACCCCGTGAAATTTGCTAAGGACTTTTGAAAAAAACGGGCGCAATTCATCATAATCAGTGGGCTGATTTGCGTAACATCCCATTTCACTGTCCGGGTTTTCGATACCGGAATTGATGCATTTGAGCAGCCGGGCTTTGTTTTCCGCACTCAGGCTATCGTAATAATCCGCATCAAAGCATTGTATGGCAATGTTGCCCGATTGGCTGGATTTCAGTTTGTTAATCTCATCTAATATTGCCATGTCATTTCACCTCACTTTTTCGTTGCCTCTAAACGCGCCAGCAGGGAACTTGTGTCCCATCTGCTGCCGCCCATCCGTTGCACTTCCGCATAGAATTGATCAACCAGTGCTGTGACGGGCAGGCTGACTCCCTGGGCATTGCCTTCCTCCAGGCAGATCGCTAAATCTTTGCGCATCCAATCAACGGCAAAACCGTGCTCAAATTCTCCTGCGGTCATGGAGACGTGGCGGTTTTCCATTTGCCATGACCCGGCGGCTCCCTTGGAAATCACCCCCATTACTTTATCAATATCTAGCCCCGCCGCTTTGCCAAGGTGAATGGCTTCTGAAAGCCCCTGCACAAGACCGGCAATGCAAACCTGGTTTATCATTTTGGTAAGCTGCCCGGCACCCGCTTCTCCCATGAGGCCGACCATTTTAGCGTAGCAATCCATGACCGGTTTTGCCCGCTCGAAGGTGTCCGGGTCGCCCCCGACCATGACGGTAAGAGCGCCATTTTCCGCGCCCGCCTGGCCGCCGGAAACCGGAGCGTCGAGAAATCCAAAGCCTTTTTCTTTTGCGACTACATAAAGTTCACGCGCCACGTTTGCAGAGGCTGTTGTGTTGTCGATAAATATCGCGCCGGGTTTGATTGCCTGAAACGCACCGAATTCGCCTGTGGTAACAGCGCGCAAATCATCGTCGTTGCCGACGCAGCAAAATATGAAATCCGCGCCTTCAGCCGCTTGTTTGGGGGTGGACGCATGGTTGGCGTTAAATTCCTTGGCCCATTTTTCGGCCTTGGCGGCTGTGCGGTTAAACACCGTGACGTCGTGGTTCCCTTTGGTTTTTAAGTAACCAGCCATGGGATAGCCCATCACGCCCAAACCGATAAATGCAACTTTCGCCATGGGTATTCCTTGTAAGGTCAGGGGTTAAGGAGTTTCATTTGTAGCTCACAGGACAAAGAGTTCAAACATATTATTTTACTTCTAATCGAAGCTTGAAAAAGGAATGAAAGAGACAAACTCGCCTTTTCGCAGGCCTGTTACTTCTTCACTAATCTCGATCAGCCCATCAGCTTCCCGCAGCGAAGAAATCAGACCGGATCCATCCCGCGCAAATTTATCGACGCTTAATGCGCCGTTCCTGTTTGTTTTCAATATTCCGCGCAAAAATTCACGCCGATCAGGCTTCTTGTTTTGTATTTCGAAATCGGCGGGAACCTGAAATCTTGGAATTGTCTCCCATTCAGCACCGCAAGTTTTAGCAGTGCCGGGCGGGTGTAGAGCAAAAAGCAAACCATTGTGGCCACCGGGTTTCCCGGCAGGCCAAAAAACAAACAATCGTTTTTATGGTCTTGGCGTGGAATTTGCCCAAACATCATGGGTCGCCCCGGTTTAACCGCGAGTTGCCAAAGGTGTCGTTTGCCCAATTCATCAAGCAGTGTGAGCATATGATCTTCGCTTCCCCTTGAAGCGCCAGCGGTGGTGATGATCACATCATATTTGGAAGCGGCATCTGCAATTGCAGTTCGCGCAGCCTCAAAGGAATCTTCAATTATCCCGCAATTGTGCAACTCCACTGGAAGCGGGGCGCACAGGGCACTCAATAGGGGTTGGTTGGCGTCATACACTTGGCCTGGCTGTAGCGGGGAATTGGATGCTCCGGGCACCCGTATTTCATTGCCGTTTGAAAACAGCGCCACTTTTAACAGACGCCGGACATTGATTTTTGCAAGCCCAATTGAGGCCAGAGCACAAAGGTCTGCGGCCTTTAACCTTGTGCCGGATTCAAGAACCATATCCCCTTGCTTCAGGTCTTCCCCGGAATTCCTGCAATTGGAAAATATTGGCAGGTTTTTCGGCAGCACGACACTAACTTCGTTGGCTTCGCAATCCTCTTGCATGGCCACGGTGTCGGCACCTTTAGGCAGGCTAGCGCCGGTGAAAATTCTGGCTGCGCTTCCCGGTTTCAACGGGTCAGGATTGAGATCCCCCGCTGCGATGGAAACGCTGATTGGTAACCCCGCTTGAGTATCGGAATTTACAAGATCACTATGGCGATAGGCGTACCCATCAACAGCCGAATTGTCGTGCAGGGGAACGTCGTGAGGGGCGATAATTTGTTCGGCCAACACCCGGCCCAAACCCTCATTCATATCTATGGATTCAGTCCCTACGATACATTGGAGCCGTTCTTGCAACAGCTCCAAAACCTCATCGTGGCGCAGCCTGTCTTTGTCGTGAAAGAAGCAATCATTGATGAGACTATCCTTGCTCATTTTGATATTCCTCAACCATTGCTTGCGCGGTTTCTAAATCTTCAGGCGTGTTGATGTTGAAAAACGGGTCTTTGCCATCTGTATCAAAAACAACCTCGTGCATCGTGTAACGTTCAGCACAAGTATTTTTCTTTGATCTTCCTTCACCAGAAAATTTTCAAGCGCATCGGCCAGGCTGATCGGCCACAGGCCAAAAACCGGGTGAATGCGCCCGTTGCTCGAAGCCATGGCGATGTGTTCATCATCGTCTATTGAGGCCTTCAATTTATTGACTAAATCACGAGGAATGAAAGGGGTGTCCGCCGCCGCCGTTATGATATGGGTGGTTTGATCAAGTGAAGCGGCCCAGCGCATGCCGGTCAAAACCCCTGCGAGCGGTCCGACAAACCCCTCAACAACATCTGCCAGAACCGGAAGCTTTAAGAAGCTGAACCGGAAAGGGTCTCCATTGGCGTTTAGCGCTAAACTTTCCACCTGCGAGGTAAGACAGTCACTTACCCAGGAAATTTGAGCTTTGCCACCAACGCGAAGTAGGCTTTTTTCCGTTCCCCCCATTCGGCGGGATTGTCCTCCGGCCAGAATGACACCAGCGATTTTCACAACGCACCTTTTCGGGTGTGTTTGGTATCCTCTTCTTCGGTTGAAAAATTATCGCTATCAAACACAACCCGCTGTTCCCCGGCCAAAATGGTAAAACGTTTGCCGCGTGCCCTGCCAATAAGTGTAAGTCCGGATTTACGCGCCAATTCAACACCCCAGGCGGTAAAGCCGGAGCGGGAAACTAAAATTGGAATTCCCATCATCACGGTTTTAATGACCATTTCACTGGTCAACCGTCCGGTTGTATAGAAAATTTTATTGTTGGCTTTTGCATTGTTAACCGCCATCCATCCGGCAATTTTGTCGACCGCGTTGTGGCGTCCCACATCTTCCATATACACAAGCGCCTGGTCCCGCTCACACAACACACAGCCATGAATAGCCCCGGCCTCTAAATACAAGCTTGGGGTGGTGTTGATTTGTTTGGTGAGGGAATACAGCCATGAGGTTTTTAACCGGGCGTTGCTTTCCAGTTGGATATCGTCAAATGCGTCAATTACATCCCCGAATATTGTGCCTTGAGCGCAGCCTGAAGTGCGCACTTTCTTTTTCATTTTATCTTCAAAGCGGGTTTCAAAATCCGTGCGCACAACAACAACGCCCAACTCATCATCGTAATCAATTTTTTTAATTGGGTCGGAAGGCTTGAGCATATTTTGATTGATGAGATAGCCCAACCCTAAAATCTCTGGATGGTCACCAATAGTCATCATGGTGACAATCTCCTGCCGGTTGAGAAACAGGGTCAAGGGGCGTTCGTTGACCACACGAATATTGGTTTTCCTGCCCTGCTCATTGGTGCCGGAAACAGCGGTGGTCAATCGCTCATCATTCGGATTTGGCTGCACGATAAGGCGCTTGTTTTGGCTCATAATTTAACTGTAGCCGCTGTTAGGCCCTTCTTCAAACAACTTTCTTTTTTGCGCGAAAATACATCCAGGCTGCCACTCCTGCGCCAGCAAAAGAAGAAATGAACATAATAACGTAGAGCGGCAGTGCCTGGTTTTCCACCGTGATTAGAGATCCAGCCAGGCTTGCTAAGGCCGCCCCCCCGCCAATGGTAAGAAAACCATTGATCCCGGAGGCTGATGCGGCAAGATCCGGGCGCACACTAACGGCCCCCGCACTGGCGTTTGGCAATGTCATGCCATTGCCCATACCCACCAGCATCATGGGAATAAACAGATACTCGGCCCGCGGGGAGAAACTTGTCATCAAAAAAAGCGCGATGCTTACACCTACGCAGCCTACCAGCCCACCGTAAAGCATCATGGGTTCAATGCCCACGCGTTCGGAAAAACGGCCGGAAAAAAAGTTACCTGCCATGTATCCAATGGCGACAAAGGCAAAATAAAGACCCAAGCTGGAAGGGGTCATTTTTACTATTTCATTGCCTACAAAGGGCGCTCCGCCCAGGAAGGCAAAATATGCTCCGGAACAAAAAGTTGAACAAAGAAAGTAGCCCCAAAGTTCCGGTTCCCGCAGCAACGAGAAATAATCTGACACCTGTTCTGAAAGAGAGTTCAATACTGGTTGATGGGTTTCACCCAAATCGAAATAAATTACCGTCAGTATTAAAATTGCAACCCCAAATGTTACCACAAATGGTGCCTGCCAGCCGTAAAGCTCCCCTACATAACCGCCGATAGCTGGGGTAAGCATGGGAATTACTGCCATCGCCATAGTGATATAACCCATCATACTGGCGGCTTTTGAGCGCTCGTAAAGATCGCGAACAATGGCGCGACTCAACGCCATGGATGTCGCGGTTGCAGCCTGCAAAACGCGACCAAACAACAGCATTTCTATTGATGTGGCAAAAATGCAGATGAGGGTGGCCAGGGCGAAGACTACTGTCGCCACCAACAACACCGGTCGTCGTCCATACCGGTCTGCCAGGGGGCCGACAATCAATTGTATGCACGCGGTGGCAACAAGAAAAATCGTCAAAACATATTGGGCAACTGCGTGGGTTGTATTCAGATCATCGGCAATGGCCGGCAACATCGGCAAAAATATATTCATCGTCATGACCGATGATCCGGCGATCAGGACGAGGGTTGCGATATGGGGTGGAGTGGTTGCCCCGCGCCATTTTTTTTTCGATTTTATGACGTCAGACATTACTAACTACCGGTGGAATCGCTTGATCCTTGATACGCCCGCATAAAAGAATGCGCCAGTAGGGGGAGGGTGAATAATTGCGCACTTAATCAGCGCCGCCCCGATTGATCTGCCGCTCGCGATAAAATGTGAACAACCCACTGCCAACAACGATAATCGCACCAAGCATGGCGATTGAATCTGGAATTTCTCCAAACACAAAATACCCGATCAACAGCGCCCATATTAGCGATGAATACCGGAACATGGCGATGAAACTAACCTCGCCGTGCCTCATGGTAAGAATTGAAAACACGTAGCCAATGGTGATGGCGCAGGCGGCACTGAAGAGGTAAATCAAATGGATTGGCTGCATTTCCACCCATGGCTGAAACAGGCTGCCAATTCCCCCTAATGCCAAAATGGCGAACGCCGTTAAAAGACTGACCAGCAGGGTCGGGGTGGTATCCGGTATTTGGCGGGTCGCAATATCGCGCAGGGTAATAAAGCCTGTGGCAATAAGGGCGTATATTGCAAAAATATCGAACCCCTCCGTTCCCGGTTTAATAATCAGCAAAACCCCAAAGAAGCCGATAAAAATCGCCACATATCTTCGCCAACCCACCGTTTCGCCCAAAAACAAGGCGGCGCTTAGAGTGATTGTCAAAGGCAATGTTTGTAAAATCGCGGTAATATTGCCAATCGGCATGTGCTTCAGGGCGGTCAGGAAAAAGAATGTCCCGGCCGTTTCACCCAGAACTCGCCAAAATACCATGGGGTGTTTCAAAGATGCCAGAGTTCCGTTTTCCGATTTGAAAGCTCCCATCCACCAGGCTAGGGGAATTAACAGTGTAAAGGCAAAAATACCGCGAATAAAAATCGACTGAAAAAGGTTGAGTTCGGCAAGGGTGAGTTTGACGAACATATCGTTCAGCACATATCCCGCCATGGTCAGCAGCATAAAAATCGCACCGCGGGTATTGGGGGAAATATTGTTCATCAATCAGCCGTGAATGAGCGCAGGCCTTGCGTCAAAGGAAATATTGAAATTCGGGATTAATAATTTCTATCCCAAATTCAATTCCTGATAGAAATCATTTCCCTTGTCATCAATCACGATAAAGGCCGGGAAATTTACGACTTCTATTTTCCAAATCGCCTCCATTCCCAGTTCCTCGTATTCCAGTACTTCGACTTTCTTGATGCAGTCCTGCGCCAATCTTGCCGCCGGGCCGCCGATGGAGCCAAGGTAAAAGCCGCCATGTTGTTTGCAGGCTTCACGAACCTGCCGAGAACGGTTTCCCTTGGCCAGCATTATCATTGACCCGCCGAATGACTGAAACTGATCTACAAATGAATCCATTCGCCCGGCGGTTGTGGGGCCGAAGGAACCGGAGGCCATGCCGGTGGGGGTTTTTGCAGGACCTGCATAATAGACCGGATGATCCTTCATATATTGAGGCATTTCATCTCCCGCTTCCAAAAGAGCGCGGATTTTTGCATGGGCCAGATCACGGGCGACAACAATTGTGCCATTCAGCGAAAGGCGGGTTTTGACCTTGTGTTTGGAAAGCTCGGCAAGAATTTCTTGCATCGGTTTGTTGAGATCAATTTCCACCACCCCGCCGGAAAATTCGGCCTCATCAATTTCCGGCATAAATTTTGCGGGTTCCGTTTCCAGCTTTTCCAGGAAAACTCCGTCACGGGTAATTTTGCCCATGGCCTGCCGGTCTGCCGAACAGGAAACCCCCAGCCCAATGGGCAGGGAAGCGCCGTGGCGGGGCAGGCGGACAACCCGAACATCATGGCAAAAATACTTGCCGCCAAATTGGGCACCAACACCCATATTTTGCGTAAGCTTGTGAATTTCGCGCTCCATATCCAGATCACGAAAAGCATGGCCGATTTCGCTGCCAGATGTGGGTAAAGAATCATAATATTTGGTGGAAGCCAGTTTAACGGTTTTAAGGTTTTGCTCCGCTGAAGTGCCGCCGATAACAATAGCCAGATGGTATGGCGGGCATGCGGCGGTGCCTAACGTGAGTATTTTTTCAGCCAGAAAGTCAATCATTCGGTCATGGGTAAGCAGGGAAGGGCTGCCCTGGTAGAAAAATGTCTTGTTGGCGGAGCCGCCACCTTTGGCGATGAACAGAAATTTATAGGCGTCTTCGCCCTCAGAGTAGATATCGATTTGAGCGGGCAGGTTGTTTTTGGTGTTTTGCTCTTCAAACATGGATAAGGGAGCCAGTTGGGAATAGCGCAGGTTCTTCTTAAAATATGCGTCCATGATCCCTTGCGAGATGGACGCCTCGTCAAGATTGTTGGTAAGAACCGCACGACCCCGTTTTCCCATTACAATGGCAGTGCCGGTATCCTGACACATGGGCAAAACCCCGCCCGCCGCAATATTAGCGTTCTTCAATAAATCGAATGCCACAAACCTGTCATTTTGAGTGGCTTCACTGTCTTCCAGAATTGACGCCAGCTGTTTAAGATGCTCCGGTCGCAGCAAATGGTTGATATCAATGAAAGCCTGTTCCGCAAGCAGGCGAATAGCCTCGGGCTCAATTTTCAAAAAGGCTGTTCCGTCCACCTTAATTTCAGACACAAATTTAGAGCTGAGTTTGCGATAGGGGGTTTGATCTGCCTCAAGCGGAAACAAATCGACGTGGGAATTGGCGGTTGGGTTTTCATTGGGCATGGTCGTTGTCATGGTTTTCGGTTTTTATTTGTTTCCTTGATGGCAACCATCTAACGCTGCCGGGGCACTTAACTCAAGCCTCCCGTTGTTTCTAAAAAAGTAATATTATTGAGAAATTAATCCTATGGAATAGATTTATTGCTGTGGAATGGTAAAATGACACAGAACAGGCCGCTCACGAATCGATGCAAGAGAAGCGTGTTGTGATTGTTTCCGAGGGTTGAAATGCCAAAAGATATTGAAGAGATAAATCGGCAGTTAATAATACTGGATGAAGCGGACGCACAATTTCCGTTGCGGCGGGCCGTTGCGTCTTTTTTGTTCATGGTTATGCCAGTTGACGGCCAAAGCCATCCGAAAGAGCTGGATAGGCTGACAAGAATATTATGCGATGAATTTGAGTTGAGTGAAATCGAATCCCAGGAATTGATTGAGCATGCGAAAAATCAGAGTTTTGATCAAAAGGGAATGGAATCAACTGCAAAAATTATCAAAGCCGGTTTCTCTAAAAATGAACTGATGACCCTCGTGTCACATATGTGGGAAATGGTTTTTGCCGACGGGCGATTGCATGAAACTGAGGTGGTGCTGGTGGAGCGGGTCGCGGCTTTACTGGATATTCCTCCAGGCGACGTTGCAAAAGCAATGCTGTCGTAAGCAGTACGCGCTGTTTTGCTAGTAATTCTTAAAGCATTGTATTCACAATTTCAGGCAATTCGCTGAAATGGCTTATTATAGCATCCGGTTTCATTTCTGACACTGGAATATCTGTATAACCGAAATCCACGGCAATTGTGGATACATTCGCTGCCTTGGCCGCTACAATATCATTGATACTATCCCCCACCATAATGGATCTGGATGGATCGCCTCCCGCCAATTTGACTGTTTCAAGTATGTGGGCCGGATCGGGCTTTTTGAACGAAAATGTGTCGCCGCCGGTAACAACCGGGAAGCGTTCGGTTTCCCCTAACTCCCGAAGTAATTTACGGGCAAAACGCTCATACTTATTCGTGCATATGGCAAAGCGCCAGTTTTCACTCGCTAACCCGTCCAAGGCTTCTAATACACCATCATAGAATATTGTTTCATCAGCAATATGGGCTTCGTAATTTTCAAGAAAGATCGAGAACAATTCCTGATGGCGTGATTTTGACAGGGGGCGTTTATGAAGCTGAAAAGCCAGCTCCATCATTTTTGATGCGCCCTGGCCAACAATAGGGCCAACCTCGGCTTGGGAGACAGGGGGAAGGCCATCAATTGCTGTCGTGCGGTTAAGCGCCGGCACAAGATCGCGAACACTGTCGACCAGCGTTCCATCCAGATCAAACACCAATGTTTTGGTTTTTCCAGCCATATCAGCACTTCCCTATTTGATAGCGGATAAATTGAACAGCCCCGATTGCGCTCTTATGTGTTTGTAACCAATAAATTGCGTTGGCGGGAGTGTTGATGCCATGGTATCGCGACCGGAATAATTCTCATGGGCGGAAAATATGTCTGATTCTTTGAAAGCCCGTTATGGATTACGTCCAGGACGGTATGAAACTTGGCATTGGCACCGGTTCAACCGCTGAAGCCTTCGTGCGGGTGCTGGCGGAAGCCGTGAATGGCGGTTTGAAAATTATTGGCGTGCCAACGTCAAAACGCACCGCTCAACTTTGCAATGAATTGGGCGTTCCCCTGACAACGCTTGACGAGACACCTGAGCTCGATTTGACCATCGATGGTGCAGATGAAATTGATCCGGCCCTTAATCTTATCAAGGGCGCAGGCGGGGCATTGTGGCGCGAAAAGATTGTCGCTGCCGCTTCTCAACAAATGATTGTCATTGCTGATGACAGCAAAATGGTCGAATTCCTGGGCGATTTCCCATTACCCATTGAGGTGAATAAATTTGGATTGGCGGCAACCCGGCAGCTGGTTCATAAAATTTGTGTCCAGCAGGAAATGAGCGGCGATATTGCATTGCGCCTGACAGACAATGACCAGCCCTTTGTTACCGATGGCGGGCATTTGATTCTTGACGCATCTTTTGGCCGCATTGCTGATCCAATAGCGCTCGCCATGAGTTTAATCACCATTCCAGGTGTTGTGGAACATGGCCTGT
>QILU01000200.1 GCA_003233475.1 Ahrensia sp. | reverse complement strand
TAATTCCATGCCGTCCATTCGCGGCATTTTAATATCAAATATTGCCAGATCAGGTCGTTTTAGTTGTAGTCCGTCCAACGCGGAGGCCCCGTCTGTATAGGTCTCAACTTTATAGCCTTCTGATTCCAAAGCTATGGAAACGGATGTAAGAATGTTCCGGTCATCATCGACAAGAGCGATTGTCGCCATGGGTTAGTCTCCAATTAATAAACAGTTAGTTTGTTTCAATAATGGTTGCTCAAAATGATACTACACCTTGAGAACCTGACTTTAGAGTGAAATTGGGCTGGTGCCAAGAAATCTTCGCTCCGCCTTAAATCTTCCCCTAAATCGATGTTGATATTCTGTCGATATAATGGGTCTGAAATGAAAGTTGATATCGGCAATTTGGTTCAGTGGGAAACAATTACGATGAAATTATGTTTGGGTCGGGTATGCAGTTGAAACGATTGAATTCCGGCTCGGCTTCATCATGCAAAATTTTCTGAGATTTCAATCGATTTACAGGGTTATTACCCGTGAATTGACCTTGTCATATGGGGCGGCTCTGCCTAGTGTCCACAAATTCCACCCCAGTTGATACATAATTGATAAAGCCGTTTGTCGCTAAATTTGCGATAATCGAAATTTCATTTACTCAACCCCGGATTGATAGATTGTAGGACTTGATTCATGAACCATACCGGAACTGAAATCGGTAATCGCAGTGATAAATCGGGGGTGCAAGCCATTGGTTTGAACAATTTGGCCAAACTTCGCTGGAACGATGATGAGCGTACCCTGTTTGATCTGGCAATAGCCCGCGGCGAGGGGAAGGAAACCGCGACCGGGTCTTTGGCTGTTCAGACCGGCAAACACACCGGCCGTTCAGCCACCGATAAATTTATCGTCCGTGACAGTGAGACTGAAAACACCATCTGGTGGGACAACAACCAGTCTATGAGCGAAGAGCATTTCGCTACCCTGCTCGAAGATTTTCTCAAACATGCCGAGGGCAGGGAACTGTTTGCCCAGGATTTGTATGGCGGCGCTGACCCTGAATATCGCATTGGGGCAAGGGTGTTTGTGGAATACGCTTGGCACGCGCTGTTTATTCGCTATTTGTTGCGCAGGCCTGAGATCAAAGAAATTGCCGATTATACCCCGGACATGACAATTATTAACCTGCCAAGTTTTAAGGCCGATCCCGCCCGTCACGGTTGCCGTTCTGAAACGGTTATTGCGGTTAATTTGAAGCGCGGTATTGTTTTGATTGGTGGCACGCAATATGCGGGCGAGACCAAGAAATCCGTCTTTAGCGCCTTGAATTATTTTCTCCCTGCCAAAGGCGTTATGCCCATGCACTGTTCGGCCAATATGGGGGTGGATAATGACAGCGCGCTATTTTTTGGTCTCTCCGGCACCGGCAAAACAACCCTTTCTTCGGATGCATCCCGTACCCTGATTGGAGACGATGAGCATGGTTGGTCTGACAACGGGATTTTTAATTTTGAAGGGGGCTGTTACGCCAAGACTATTCGATTGAGTAAAGAGGCCGAGCCTGAAATTTATTCCACCACCCAGCGCTGGGGGGCGGTGCTTGAAAATGTAGTGATAGATCCAAAGACAAATCTGCCGGATTTTGACGATGGCTCGTTGACCGAAAATGCCCGGGTGGCATATCCGATGCATTATATTCCCAACGCCTCTGAGACAGCGCGCGCGCCCCATCCGCAAACCATTATCATGCTGACCGCCGATGCGTCAGGGATATTGCCCCCTGTTTCGCGCATGACACCGGCTCAGGCCATGTATCATTTCCTGTCCGGTTATACCGCCAAAGTTGCCGGCACCGAGAAGGGCGTTGTGGGGACGCAGGCAACATTTTCCACCTGCTTTGGTGCGCCCTTTATGCCCCGCCATCCCAGTGTTTACGGCAATTTGCTGCGCGATAAGATTGCCGCACATAATGCAACCTGCTGGCTGGTTAACACCGGATGGACCGGCGGCCCCTATGGGGAAGGCACCCGCATGCCGATTAAAGCAACCCGCGCTTTGTTGAAAGCTGCACTCGATGGCTCATTGAACAATGCGCAAATGCGGGTGGATGAGAATTTTGGCCTACAAGTTCCGATCTCGGTCGCCGGGGTTGATGATGCCCTGTTGAACCCCCGTGAGACATGGGCAGACAAGAACGCCTATGATGCCAGTGCTCGTGATCTGGTGAGCAAATTTGTCGATAATTTTGCCAAATTTGAAAGCCACGTTGACGATGTGGTTTTAGCCGCTGCCCCTAAGCTGAAATAACTCCTCATTTTTGAATGTTGACCTTCACCTGTTCAAAATGATGTCCAGGATTGATCTCTTGCGATTTTGATTCTTAATGCTTGCGGTCTTTTGGGAAGAATATCCTGGGCGGTATTTTGGCAGTGGTACGGCTGCGGGAACGGCCGATACATTAATGGGGTCGAGGGCAACTGGGTCTCCCGGCAGCTCTTTAATTTTCAACCCTTTGTGGGCAATATCCATAAATTCTTTCCATGCCCTGGCGGGGAGCGAACCTCCGGTTAGTTTTTTTGTGGGGCTGTTATCGTCATTACCAAACCATATGCCTGTTATCAAACGGGCGGTATAGCCGACAAACAGGGCGTCGCGAAAATTCTGGCTGGTGCCGGTTTTTCCGCCTGCCGGGTAGTTTTTTAGCTTAGCTGACTTGCCGGTTCCTTCATCGATTACGCTTCTCAACATGGCATTCATCATGCCCAGTTCACGTCGCTCCACCACCCGTATCGGAACATCCCGTTGACGCTCAAACAGGATTTCTCCATCATTGGTTGTAATTTTTTTAATCAAATAGGGCCGTGCATAAAGCCCGCCATTTGCAAATGGCACATAAGCAGAGGTCATTTCAATCAAACTGACTTCAGACGTTCCAAGCGCCAGAGACGCATTGGTGGAAAGCTTTGATGAAATACCCATTCGAGCGGCTGTATTAGCAATGTTTTTTGGCCCGGCCTCCATGGTCAATTTCGCGGCGATTGTATTGATAGATTTGGCTAATGCGCGGGATAGGGTGACCGGTCCGCGGTATTTTTGGTCATAATTTTCCGGTTGCCATTTGCCGAATCGAACCGGGGTATCTTCAAGCATGGTGTCGGGTGTGTAGCCTCGCTCCAAAGCATTCAGCCAGACGAAGGTTTTGAACGCTGACCCCGGCTGACGTTTGGCATCTACCGCCCGGTTGAATTGGCTCTTGGCATAATCCCGCCCGCCTATTAAAGCCCGAATGGCACCATCGGGTGCTAGGGTTACAAGGGCCGCCTGGGATACCCGCCGTTTTTCTCCGTACCTGTCCAATGACCGGGCAAGTGTAGAGTGGGCAGCTTTCATCAATTTGGGGTTGATGGTCGTTTCCACAATCACATCGTTTTGTATGTTTCCCAGAATTTTGCGCGCTTCTTTGGCCACCATGTTTGCAACAAAATGAGCCGGGCCGGAGCGGAAATTACGGGCCTGTTCACCCGGCTGAATGCTATTGATATTCAACTCACCCGATTTTACATAACCTTCACGCTGCATGGCCCGCAGCACTACCCGTGCGCGCGCTTGAGCAAGCTCCGGATTATTGACCGGGGAATAGTGTGATGGGGCTTTTAACAATCCGGCCAGCAAGGCTGCTTCGCCTATGGTGACATTTTTTGCTGGCTTCCCGAAATAACGAAGTGAAGCAGCATTTACTCCGGTTGCCCCTGCTCCGAAATAAACCCGGTTGAGATAAAGTTCCAGAATATCCGCCTTGGAATATTTGGTCTCCAGCCATAAGGCCAGGATCAGTTCCTGTATTTTTCGTTCAAATGTTCGCCGGGGTTTCAAGAACAGGTTTTTGGCCAGTTGCTGGGTTAGGGTGGAGCCCCCTTCACGCATCTCAAGAGCAATAATATTACGGCTCATCGCACGGGCAAATCCGATCGGATCAAACCCGAAATGGGCATGGAAGCGGCGATCTTCGATGGCGATAACGGCTTGGGGAATATAGGGCGACATATCTTCCAAACGGATGGCTTTGCCCCCCGTTAGTCCGCGGTTTCCAATTGTGGTGCCGTCTTGCGCAATTATTTGAATATTCGGCGGGCGTTCGGGGATTTTCCAGGTGCTGGCATTGGGTAGTTTGGCCCCGTAATAAATAAATATTCCAACAACCGCGATACCGCCCCAAAGTCCTAAAACGGTGCTCCAATAAAAAATTCTGGGTAGGCGTTTGAAAATTTTATTCAGCCAGCGCCATAAAAAGAACCCGCTTTCAGGCTTTTTCTTTGGACGTTTTTTTGTTTTCTTCTTCGGTTTGCCGGGCTTTTTAACTTTGCTGGCAGGATTTACACGGTCTTTGTTCGACACAGTGATTTTTTCATCACTGGTAAAGCGCGGTTCAACCCGTATTTTTGCTGGTGTTTTGCGCGCCATTGTTACCCGATAAAGTTGGCGCTGATTGATAAACAAAAGCGCGGTTTCCTGATTGAGCATTAATTTTAGCAAATGCCTTTTAAGCACTGGTAAAGGCCAGCGTTAACCATGGCCGTGTTCAGGGGTATTTGTTTTGTTTGGTTAAATAGCCGTTAATCTGCGCAGGTTGTGTTGAAACGGCCGTTGTTGATCAAATCGACAAAAAAAGAACCCCGGAAGCCTTCAAACTTACGCGAAGGATACCGGGGCTCAAGACGCGAATGTAAAGTCCACCTCAGGAGAGGGGAAAAGGGTGGCTCTTTACTGCCGGTTCGGGAATTGGGGGAAAACCCGAACAGCCGCCGATGCGTCATCGGTGTCTGAATAATGTGGTGACGAAAAGTGTTGATTTCAAGGACTCTATCGGAGGATAAATTGTCACATGCCCGTGATCGGTTTTATAGAATTAGCTGAGGGAAATGGCGCCGGAATTCCTGAAACCGGCTTGCATTCCCTTCCCACCTTGCTCATCGTTGTTTACGAACATCCAACTCACAAGCCTTGGGAGCTTTCATGCAAAAGGGCGATCACTTATTTCTGGTTGACGGCTCGGCCTATATTTTTCGAGCCTACCACGCACTGCCTCCATTGACCCGCAAATCCGATGGTCTGCCCATCGGCGCGGTGTCAGGCTTTTGCAATATGTTGTGGAAATTGCTGCAAGAAGCCCGTGATACGGCAGCAGGGGTGGTGCCGACCCATTTTGCGGTGATCTTTGACCATTCCTCCACCACGTTCCGCAATGAAATTTATCCGGAATACAAGGCCAACCGGGATGCCCCGCCGGAAGATTTACGTCCCCAGTTTGGTGTTATTCGAACCGCCACCAAGGCCTTCAACGTGGCGTGCATAGAAAAGCAGGGTTATGAGGCTGACGATCTGATCGCCACCTATGCTCGCGTCGCGAGCGAAGCAGGTGCGGATGTCACCATCATCTCTTCCGACAAGGATTTGATGCAACTCATCAACCCCAAGGTGAGTATGTATGACACCATGAAAGACCGTCATTTCGGTGAAGCCGAAGTGAAGGAGAAGTTCGGGGTTGCCCCGGATAAGATGATTGACCTTCAGGCATTGGCCGGAGATTCAAGCGACAATATTCCTGGCGTCCCCGGTATCGGCCCCAAGACAGCTGCACTTTTGCTGGATGAATTTGGCTCACTGGAGGAGTTACTGGAACGGGCTGGCGAGATCAAGCAGAACAAGCGGCGGGAGAACCTGATTGAGTTTGCCGATCTGGCCCGAATTTCCAAACGGCTGGTAACACTGGAAATCAACACGCCGCTGGATGTGCCGGTGGATGATTTTGCCCTTGAGCCCACCAACGGCCCAAAGCTGATCGGATTTTTGAAGGGGATCGAGCTGAACACCCTGACCCGGCGCGTGGCGGCGGAAACTGAGACTGATGCAGAAGCGATTGATGCGGATTTAATCGACGTGGATGGCTATTCAGCCCGTGGTCCTGATCTGGATGCCGGGAGTGGTGCTCCTGACGGTGTTGATGATCCGATGGCTAAATCTTCAACCACCAAAGACGGCGCTCCCACGTTCACCCCCAACAACCTGGCCGGGCATCGAATGGCGGAAGCCGCATCTTTGAAAGTTGACAATACATCCTATGAGACCGTGCGCGATGTTGAGCGCCTCACCCACTGGGTTGAGCTGGCAACAGATCTGGCGCAGGTGGCGGTGGATACGGAAACCACTTCACTTGATGCCATGGCCTGCGAGTTGGTGGGGATATCCCTTGCGGTGGAGACCGGAGATGGTGCTATCAAAGCGTGCTATATTCCCCTTGCCCACACCGATGGTGACGGGGACATGTTCGCCACCGGGCGATTGCCCGATCAATTGGAATTGGGTGAAGCCCTTGCCCTATTGAAACCCATGCTTGAGAACCCGGCAGTCCTCAAGATTGCCCAGAACATCAAATACGATTGGTTGGTGCTGTCGCGCTATAATATTGAAATTACCCCTTTTGACGACACAATGTTGTTGTCTTACGTGCTTGACGCGGGCCGAAGCAAACACGGCATGGATGCCCTCTCGGAAGCAATTTTGGGGCACACTCCTATACCGTTCAAGGAAATTTGTGGTTCGGGTAAATCTAAAATCACTTTTGATAAGGTGCCAATTGAGAAAGCCACCGCCTATGCAGCGGAGGATGCGGATATTACGCTGCGCCTTTGGAAAGTCTTAAAAGCCCGCCTGGTGGCGGAGGGCATGACCACTGTTTACGAGCGGCTGGAACGCCCGCTGGTGGATGTGATTTGCCGAATGGAAGCACGGGGAATATCCATTGACCGGCAAATCCTTTCACGCCTTTCCGGCGAGTTGGCGCAAAACGCGGCGGGGCTTGAGGCGCAGATTTTTGAGCTTTCCGGCGAGAAGTTTAATGTTGCCTCCCCCAAACAATTAGGGGAAATTCTGTTTGGCAAACTGAGCCTGCCCGGCGGTGGCAAGACCAAGACCG